>JAGVBT010000087.1 GCA_020059605.1 Deltaproteobacteria bacterium | reverse complement strand
GTCCTTAAAAACATTATCTCATTCCACCTCTATGCTGATTGGGACTTGCTTTTCAACATAGAAGGGTGACAGGTCGGGACTTTTTACGAGATCATCAATAGTGGAAAAATGGAATAATGGGAAATGCGACCCATCAACAGGTTTTTCCCAACATTCCAATATTCCATTATTCCAACATTCCGGATTTACCTCTTCTTCAAGGGTTTGAGCTGATATTTGTTGATCCGGTTTGCAAGCATTTTTCTCGTGATGCCGAGCAACTCCGCGGCCTTTTCCTGGTTCCAACCCGTCTCTTTCAGTTTTGCGAGAATCGATGACCGCTCAAGATTTTCCACGATCTTCATCAAGTGAATCTTCCCCTTTTTTCCAACCCGGGTGTCTTCCGCCTTGAGAAGAAGCTGGGAGGGAAGATCCTCAACCCGTATGGTATGGTTGCTGCAAAAAACCGCCATCTGCTGAACCACGTTGGCCAACTCCCTGATATTTCCGGGCCAGGAAAATGTCTTGAGACGTTCGATCACTTCCGGCTCGATCCTGACCGGAACATGGCCCTCCTGGAACTTCTTGAGAAAGTGGTTGACCAGCAGCGGGAGGTCGGAGAGGCGCTCCCTCAAGGGAGGGATCGTGATGGGAACGATGCCCAACCGGTAATAGAGATCTTCCCTGAAATTCCCCTTAGCGACCTCTTCCTTAAGGCTCCGGTTGGTCGTGGAGATGATCCGGACATCGACTTTCATCGATTTCGCGTCTCCCACCCGTTCGAACTCCTTATCCTCAATGACCCTCAACAGCGATTTCTGAAGGTTGAACGGGATTTCGCCGATTTCATCCAGGACCAGCGTTCCCCCGTCGGCAGCCTGAAAACGGCCGATGGCGTCTTTGACCGCTCCCGTAAACGCCCCCCGCTTGTGGCCGAATAATTCGGTGGTAAAAAGACTCTCCGTGAGGGCTCCGCAGTTCACGGTCACCAGCGGCCTTTCACCCCTCGAACTGCTGTAATGAATCGTTTTCGCGATGAGATCTTTCCCCGTCCCGCTCTCTCCCTGGATGAGAATGGTCGCATCCGTCCTGGACACTTTCCCGATCGTCTCGAAGATCTCCTTTATCCCCGGATGGTTTCCGATGATATTGGGGAAGGAATATTTTTCCGTCACCTCTTTGCGGAGAGAAAAAATCTCCTTCTCCATCTCCTGCGTTTTGACAGCCTGCCGGACAATGGCCAGAAATCTCTCTAAATTACCGAAGATCGGCTTTTCAAAAAAGTAGAAGGCCCCATGCTTGAGGGCTTCGACCGCCATCGAAACGGAGCCAAACGCAGTGATCAGAATCACGGGTATGTCGGGATAAGTCTGCTTCACCCCGGAAAGGAGCTCCATTCCGCTCATGTCGGGCATTTTCTCATCGGTCACGATCACATTGACCGGATGCGCTTGGAGCAGCGCGAGGGCTTCCTTTCCACTGCCCGCGGGAAGGACCTCAAAGCCCTCTTCGGTGAGAACCTGGCTCACCCCGAAGAGGGAGTTGGGTTCATCATCAACCAATAAGACTGAGGTTTGCGACGCCACTATGCTTCTCCTACCGCCTCGAGACTGTGTCGTAATATGAAAAAACCGACTTTTTGAAAAACTGCCTCTCCCCCTTTGCCTGCTATTACGACACAGATTCCTCCCCGGGATGAGGTCCGGCGGGCAACTCCACCTTCACCGTGGTTCCCTTGTTCTCCTCGCTTTCGACATGGATTTTCCCCTGGTGTCGCTCGACGACGATTCTCCGGCAGAGGGCCATTCCCAATCCGTTCCCCCTGGGTTTGGTCGTAAAGAAAGGATTAAAGAGAGAGTGGAGGACATCCTTCTTCATCCCGGTTCCCTGGTCGCGAAAAAGAATATCTATGTTCCCCGGAGACCCCGAACTCGGAAAGGCCTCGATCGACAATTCCCCGCCGTTAGGCATGGCCTCAAAACCATTTTTAACGATGTTTAAAAAGGCCTGCTTGATCTCCTCGTAGTTGGCATAGACCTTCGGAAGCTCCGGATCGATCCTGACGTTGATCCGGATATTTCCGGACTCGGACGGAAACATTTGCGAAATCAAGCCGACGACCGCCGAAATCACCTCCCCGGGGTCGATCCGGGTGATGCGGACGACATTGGGAGGCCTCACGAAATTAAGGCACTCCTGAACGAAGTTATTGAGGTGATCCACTTCCTCGGAGATGATCTTGATGGATTGGGAGAGGTATTCATCCTCCGGGCTGGAACGCTTCCGGATGATGGTGAGGGCGCCCGCAATGGCATGCAGTGGGTTGCGGATCTCGTGGGCGAGGAAAGGGAAAAAGATTTCGAGAGACGGATAGGGATGAAACTGCCGGTCCTCCAGGCGGGCGTCGCGAATCGTCAGGGCGTTCTTGACCGCCCTGACCAGGATATCGGGTTCCACCGGTTTTGAGAGGAAGTCGACCGCCCCCCGTCTCATCATGTCGATCGCCACCTGTTCCCCCCCGTAGCCGGTGACGACGACCACGGCAAGGTCTTTGTCCTGCCCCTTCATCCTTTCCAGGACGACTTCTCCCGGAAGGTCGGGCAGTTTCATGTCAAGGAGGACGAGCTCCGGTTGTTCCGCCGCCGCTTTTTCAATGCCGGTTTTCCCATCCAGGGCGATGGAGATTTTGTAATCTTTATGATTTAAGGCCCTCCGGACATAATTCACAAAGTCCACATTATCATCGACGACTAAAATTTTTCTCCCGTTTTCTTCCATTCTGATGAAGATAGTATAATAAAAAAAGGCTGCTGGCAACAACTTTTTTATTGTGGCTGTAACCCTTCAGAAGTTACGGGGTGATGTTGCCTTAAAAGGGTTGGAAGGTCCTCCCTCCAAAACCTTTTTGTGTTTCCTTAACTGAGGGGTTACTTGTGGCTTGACAGGAGGGTGGGAAAAGGATATGGATTTGGAAAATCCGATGGAGGGATCTTTGAGAGAGATCATCGCCGATCTGAAATCATACATCGAATATCTCAAGGGCATGGGGATCGACCCATCCCGGATCACCAGGGAAAGGAATGAAAGGCCTTATCGAACCGAAGAGGGAGGCGGCGGGGGAATGCTTCGGGAGCCGTCCATTCCTCAACCCGGGGGGGCCGGCCTTAAAGAGATCCGCGATGAGCTGGGAGACTGCCGCAGATGCAAGCTTCACCTCGGCCGCCGCACGCTTGTCTTCGGGGAAGGAAATGAGAAAGCCGAATTGATGCTCATCGGAGAAGGTCCCGGTTATGACGAAGATGTCCAGGGAAGGCCCTTCGTCGGAAAGGCCGGCCAACTCCTGACAAAGATTCTTCAGTCGATCGACATCCAGAGAGAAACGGCTTACATCACCAATATCGTCAAATGCCGGCCTCCCCAAAACCGGGTCCCCGAACCCGACGAGATTAAAAGTTGCCGCCCTTTTCTATTGGACCAGATCCGGGCCATCCGGCCGAGGATCATCTTCGCCCTGGGGTCGGTTTCATCCCAGGCCCTCCTCGGGACCGACGCCAAGATCACAGCCATTCGCGGAAAGGTCTTTGACTTTCCAGGCGAAGACTTCGAGGGCATCCGGATCATTCCGACCTACCATCCGGCCTACCTGCTCCGGAACCCCGAAAAGAAACGGGAAGTCTGGGAGGATGTGAAACGGATCGCGATGATCCTCGGGGGAGAATCGTCATAAAGGTTTCGTCTGACGGTTACGGTAACGAGGCCCGTTTCGGTGATCGGCAACGGTTGCGTGATTATAATTGAAGGACGATCAACGTAACCTATTATAGACGATACGGGCTTCGTCACCGTCACTTTAACCCATTGCCTTTTACGGATGGAGGCGATAGTCGAACCGGAATCCCTTTTCAATGATGGCCTTCAGGACCGCCTCGGTCATTCCCTCCACCAGCAGTTCCAGGAGAGAAAGCCTCTTTTTGGGATAGAGGATCACGGGTTTTCCCTCGATTCCCGCCAACTTAGCTGCCACATCGATGGCGTCCTGAAGGTTTCCGAGCTCGTCGACCAGGCCGAGTTGCTTAGCCTGTTCCCCGGTCAGGATCCGGCCGTCGGCGATCTGTGCGACCTTTGCATGGTCGAGCTTTCTTCCTTCGGCCACCGCCTCGACGAACTGCTGGTGAACATTGTCAATGACCGACTGAATCAGTTTTTTCTCCTCGGGGCTCATCTCTCTCAGGGGAGACCCGATGTCCTTATGCTCGCCGCTTTTTAAGACCACGCCCTTGATGCCGATCTTCTTGAAGAGCTCTTCGATGTTGGTAAATTCCATCAGCACGCCGATGGAGCCCGTAATCGTGCCCGGGTTGGCGACGATCCGGTCGGAGGCGGCGGCGATATAGTACCCGCCGGAGGCGGCCACCGAGCCCATGGAGACGACCACTTTTTTCTTCGGCTTGATCTTCATGACCTCCCGGTGAATCTCCTGGGAGGGGCCGACTCCCCCGCCGGGCGAGTCGATCCTCAGGAGAATGGCTTTGACCCCCTGGTCTTTTTCATACTGGTGGAGCGTCTCGATGATTCCCGCGGATTGAGTGATGACTCCCCGGATCTCAACGACCCCGATCTTATCCCCGAAAGCAAATTTTGCCGCGCCGGATTTCAAGGTAAACCGGCCGATGATGAAGAATAGGCCAAAAAAGATGACCAGCAATCCAACGATTGCGACCAGTCCCATCAGGATTCTTTTCCGTTTCATCGCTTCCTCCCTTAACCCATTATTTCTTTCTTTCACTTTTCCATTCTCTAATCCCACTTCATCCCCCCTTAAGAGGTTGTGTCGTCATTACTATACTATTTTGTCGCCCTGAACTTGGTTCAGGGTCTCGTAACGGTTTGATTCTATTGGATGCCGAAACAATACTGAATCAAGTTCAGCACAAGGTTCGGCATGACATTTTTTTCAATTCTCCCCATTACGACATAGTCTCTAAGGCAATGGGGGAATGGTAGAGGGGTTAAACCGGGGAGATGCGGATCGTCTCGAAAGGGACCGCCTGAAAGACCCGGATCCATTTCGTTTTTACCAGTTCCAGGATAGCCAGAAACGTCAGGACGATGACCCTTGCAGGGGCCTGCTCGGGAAACAGGAGATGAAACGGCAGGCTCCGCTTCTCCTTTTGAAGGAGGAGAAGGATCTCCCGGACCTTGTCCTCCACGGTGAGCTTGTCCAGAACCACGTCGTGAAAAGTTTCATCCTTTACCCTTTCAAGGGCCTTTCGAAGGGCATCGATCAGATCGAAGAGGTTTGCCTCGATCCTCTCCTCTTCCGGCGCTTCTTCTTCCGCCGAGGCCAGCCGGAAAAACACATCCCGGTTCAACATGGGACGGTTGACCAGTTCGGCTGCGGCGGTCTTGTATTTCTGATATTCGATAAGCCTCCGCACCAACTCCGTCCTCGGGTCCTCCCCCTCCTCTTCCTCCTCGCCGGCCGGCTGGGGAAGGAGCATCTTCGATTTAATATGGAGGAGCGTGGAGGCCATCAGGAGGTAATCGCCCGCAATGTCGAGGTTGAGGGTCTTCATCCATTTGAGATAGTCGAGGTATTGCCCGGTGATCAGGGCGATGGGGATGTTGAAAATGTCCATCTCGTTTTTCTGAATGAGATGGAGCAGAAGATCGAGCGGGCCTTCAAACATCTCCAGGCGGACGGTATAGGGAGCCTGCTCCTCCGGACGGATGTTGTCTTCGGGCATCATTTCACCTCGAGCGTCTTGGCTACGTGCTGCAATTCATCCTGCTTTGTAATCACCTGCTCATCGAGCCGGGCCTTGAGGAGGTTCTCCAGTCCCTTCCGGATGGACGGACCGGGCTTGAACCCCATGCGGATCAGGTCGGCCCCCCGCAGCATCGGCTTCGTCTCTTTCAGCTGGGTGAAGTAGAGCGAGATATATCGACGGGTGGGCGTCTGGGTCGTCTTGGCCATCATAAACAGTTTTCCCTCGGTCGAAAGGGGATGGAGAACCGAGTAGATCTCCGAATGCTTGGGGTCCATCCCGCGGTTGATCCAGGAGAAGATTTGAAGCAGGGCCAGATCGCTCTGCCGTTTTCCCTCGATCACCCTCTTCCTGAGCCGGTCGTTCATGGACAGGCGGCTGCAGGTTTCGAGGATCTCCTCATTCTTCAAGGAATCGATGAGGCCGAAGAAATAGATCAGCCACCGTTCATATCTCTCCTCGAGAAAGAGGAGGTCAAACCAGGCGATCACATGATGAATCCGTTCGAAAAGGGCGATCCTCTCATCGTCGAGCGCGAAGCGGGGATGGATAAAATGGAAGAGGTTAAAATCCCCCATCCGTTTCAATGCGGGGAGGGGATTTTCTTCCTGAAAAATGAGGATAAACTCGGAGAGAAACCGCCCCCCGGAAAGCCGGTCGAAGAAGCCCATTCTGACCGCATTCTTGATCAGGTTCTGGGTATGTTTTCCGATCTGGAACTTCAACCGCTGTTCGAAACGGATAGCGCGAAAGACGCGGGTCGGGTCCTCGACAAAGGAGAGGTTGTGAAGGACGCGAATCACTTTTTCCTTGATGTCCTTAACCCCTCCGAAGTAGTCGATCAATTCACCGAAAGCCCCCGGGCGAAGCTGGATGGCCAGGGTATTGATGGTGAAGTCCCTCCGGTAGAGGTCGGCCTTGATCGAACCCCGTTCCACGGTGGGAAGGGCGGCCGGAGAATCGTAGACCTCCACGCGCGCGGTGGCCACATCGACCTTCAGCCCGTCGGAGAAGAGGATGATAGCGGTCCCGAATTTTTTATGCGTCCGGATTCTGGAGTGAAATCTCCCTTCAAACTCCTCGGCCAGGCGGATTCCGTCTCCCTCCACGACGATATCGACATCGTAGTTCTCCACTCTCATCAGGAGGTCCCTGACAAACCCTCCGACCGCGTAGACCGAGTATCCCAGGTCATCCCCCACCCTTCCGAATTCCGAAAGAAGCGTCCGTATCCTCTCGGGAAACCGTTCCTCGATCAGTTTGGAGATCGTCCGCTTTCTCGCATAGAGGGGTTGCACTTCCTTCACCGTTTTCGCCATGCCCTCGTGAAGGACCTGCATGACATCGCCAATGGCGATGACCCCGGCCAACCTGTCCCTTTCGATGACAGGGATCAGTCCCTGGTTCTGCCCGATTGCCAGTTCCTGGATCTGGGAAAAGGGGGCTTCCGGAGAGACGGTGGAAAATTCCGTCGTCATATATTCTTTCACCGGGGCATCCTTCAGCCCGTGATGGACTGCCCGCTCCACGACCTCCCGGGAGATGAGTCCGACCACTTTCTCCTCCTTAAGGACCGGCAGGATATCCATATGATGCCTGGCAAGGACCTCCCCGGCCTCCCGGAGCGTCCGTTCCGGTTCGACCGTTTTGACCGGATAGGCCATCAGGTCCCTGGCCACCCTGCTCGGCCTGACGACCTCCCGCAGGACCCTGAGGAGATTCCCGTGCGCCTCAAGGAGCGTCATGCCCTTGACGGTGGCCGAGGCCGCGGTGGGATGGCCTCCGCCTCCGAATTCGGAGGCGATCTCCGAAACGTTGACCTCTTCGATCCGGCTCCTTCCGATCAGGTAGATGCGCCCCTCCATTTGAACGAGGACGAAGAGGACGTCGAGGTTCTCCATGTCTTTCAACTTATGGACGAGGATGGCAATATCTCCGATATAGCGGTCGATCGAAGCCTGGGCAATCACCACATCGATGCCGTGAACGTCATACCGGGTGGCCGACTGGATCAGGTCATTGAGCAGGAAGACCTGTTCCGCGGTGAGCTCCTTGGTGATCACGTTGGAAAGGATATTGAGGTTGGCCCCCTTCCCCACCAGGTAACCCGCCGCCCGGAAATCCTCCTCCCTGGCGGAGGAGAAGGTCAGGTTGCCGGTGTCCTCGTAGATTCCGAGAAGCATGACCGTGGCCTCATCGGGCGTGATCTCGATTCCCCTTTTTTTCAGGACGTCGAGAAGGAGCGTGACCGTGGCCCCCGCCTCGGAGATCACTTCAACGGTTCCCCGGACGTCTTCCGAAGAAGGAGGGTGGTGGTCGTAGATATGGATCTCAAGGCCGGGCTTCGACAGGATCTCCGAAAATTTCCCGATCCGGCTGATCTGGCGCGTATCGACCAGAATGAGTCTTTTGACTTCATCGAGGTCGATATTCTTCACGCGCTCCACCTCGAGGGCATAGATCGTCGAATGGATGAAGAACTCCCGAAGGCTTCTCTCCTGGGATCCCGGGAAGACCAGGACGGCGCCGGGGTAGAGTTTCTTGGCGGCCAGCATGGAGGCCAGGGAATCAAAATCCGCATTCGTATGAGTGGTGATGACTTCCATAACTCATAACTTAAAAATTCGAAATCCGAATATCGAAACTCGAAACAAATCCGAATTCCCAAAATAAAAATTTCTCAAAGCTTTTTCTTTTTTTTGATCATTTGATGATCTCGTAAAAAGTCCCGACCTGTCACCCTGAACTCGTTTCAGGGTCTCGTAAGTTCTTGAAACTATTGGATGCTGAAACAAGTCGGTACGACTCGAAACCGAGTTCAGCATGACATTGTTTCTGTTTTTTGACTTTTTACGAGTCCATCTCATTTGAAATTTAATAATTCGAGATTGTTTCGAAATTCGGATTTCGTGCTTCGAATTTAACTCTTTATCCTCTTGGGTGATACCTCTGGTGGATCTTTTTCAGTCTTTCGCCGGTTACGTGGGTGTAGATCTGGGTCGTGGAGATGTCCGAATGGCCGAGCATCAATTGAACGGACCGGAGGTCGGCCCCCTTTTCGAGAAGATGGCTGGCAAAGGAATGGCGCAGGAGATGCGGGGAAATCCGCTTCCGGATGCCGGCTTTTCGGCCGTAGGCCTTGATGATCTTCCAGAATTGCTGGCGGCTCATCGGCCTTCCGGACCGATTGACATAGAGATAGGGGGATTCCCTCTTTTTGAGAAGGCTCTCCCGGGAGCCTTTCATATAGCGCTCAATCCAGGTCACCGCCTCGATGCCGATGGGGACGATCCGCTCTTTTGAACCTTTTCCAAAAAGGAGGACATACCCCGCCTCCAACCGGACATGATTGATTTGCAGTCGGACCAGCTCGGAAACCCTCATCCCCGTGGCATAGAGCATCTCCAGCATCGACCGGTCCCTTATCCCGCGCGTCGTATGAGAGTCGGGCTGCTCCAGCAGGTCCTCCACCTCTTCGAGGGAGAGGATTTCAGGCAGGGTCTTGGCCAGTTTCGGAGAGTCGATCTCTTCGGCCGGGTTGACCCGGAGTAGGCCCTCTTCGGTCAGAAACCTGAGGAAGGTCCGAATGGAGACGAGATTTCTCGCCACGGTTCTGCTTGAAAGTCCCTTTTTCTTCAAAAAGACGAGAAACTCCCGGATATCGAGCTTTGAAATCCGGCCGGCCTCTTCAATCCCTTTTTCCCGAAGGCGATTGAGAAAGCGATTCAAACCATGGCTGTAGGCTTCGATCGTATTGGCGGAAAGTCCTTTTTCAACGACGAGATAATTTAGAAAACGATCCAGCAATAGATGCATTGTTTTTTGGTAAAAAGCAATCGGTTAAGGTGACGGCAACGAGGCCCGTATCGGTTAAAGGTAACGGTAACGTAAAAGGTTTAAAGACGTTCGACGTAACCTTTCATGAACGAAACGGGCTTCGTAGCCCTAACCGTGAAACTTTTATAAACGACACAGAGGGTTAGACCCCGGTGTGGCCGAAACCTCCCTCCTGCCTCCGGGTCGACGGAAGGTCATCCGTCTCCAGCAGGACGGGCCGGATCACCGGCGAGATGATCATCTGGGCGATTCGCTCGCCGTTTCGGATGGTAAAGGGCTCTTTCCCGAAGTTGATCAGGAGAATTCCCACCTCTCCCCGGTAATCCGAATCGATCGTCCCGGGTCCGTTGACCAGCCCGATCCCTTTCTGAATGGCCAGTCCGCTTCGGGGTCGAACCTGCCCTTCGAAACCTTCGGGAATGGCCACCGAGATCCCGGTCGGGACCAGCCGCCTCTCCCCCGGCATGAGGATCACTTCTTCTTCCAGAGAGGCGAAGAGGTCCATTCCGGAGGAGCCCTCGGTCATATACCGGGGAAGGGAGACGGGATGGTTTTTTCTCAGCCGTTTGATATGAATCGTCACCTGTTCCATGAATCCTCGTTGTTCGGCAAGGGTAACGAACAAATTCATTAGATCAAATGGGTTCCGTCGGTGGGACCGAGAATGGTGAGGCAGAAATACTTTTGATCGAAGAGATGCCGGGCCAGTGTCCTGACCATCTCCTCATCGACTTCGTCAATCCCCCTCAGGATGGACTCCACCGTCTGGTAAGATTCGAAATAGATCTCATTTTTCGCCAGCCGGGTCATCAAATTGTCGGAGCTCTCCAGGCTGAGGAGAAGATTCCCCTTCAAATGTTCCCTGGCCGTCTCCAACTCTCCGTTCTTTAAGGGCTCGGTCTTCAGCCTGCCAAACTCTTTGACGATGAGTTCAAGGACCTCGTCCAGGGAGCCCTCGTTGGTCCCCGCATAGACCACGAACAGCCCCGTATCGATGTAGGTGGGAAGATAAGAATAGACGGAATAGGCCAGTCCCCGGTTCTCCCTGATCTCCTGGAAAAGCCTTGAACTCATGCCTCCGCCCAAGATCGTATTCAACACGTAAGAGGCGAAACGCAGGGGGTGGTTGTAGTGAAGCCCGTGGGTTCCCAGGCAGAAATGGACCTGTTCCAGATCACGTCGTGAGACCCGGGTGGCGGAGACGGGGGAGGGTTTTATCCTCTCCCGGGATTGATTCGATTTCGGAATGCGGCCGAAGGTGGCCTCCACGAGGTCGACCACTTCGCCGTGGCGCAGCCCCCCGGCGGCGCAGATGATGATCCGGTCGGATTGATTGTGGTTTTTAAAAAACTCCCGGATCTGGTCCCGCCCGAAGGATTGGACCCTTTCCGCGGTCCCGCAGATCGGGAAGCCGAGGGGATGATCTCCCCAGCAGGTCCGGTTGAAAAGGTCATGGATATAGTCGTCGGGCGTATCCTCCACCATCTTGATTTCCTGAAGAATCACCATTCTCTCTTTTTCGATGTCCTTTTCATCCATGAGGGAATGGAGAAAGATATCGGAAAGCAGGTCGATGGCCAGCGGGAGATTCCGGTCGATCACCTTGGCATAGAAGCAGGTATACTCCCTGCCGGTAAAGGCATTCAGCGTTCCTCCCACGGAGTCGATCTCTTTGGCAATATCAAATGCCGTCCTCCGCTCGGTCCCCTTGAAGAGAAGGTGTTCGATGAAATGGGAGATGCCGTTTTCATCGGGCCCTTCATCCCTTGAGCCGATGTTGACCCAGACGCCGATAGAGACGGAATGGAGATGGGGAATTTCTTCGGTGATCACCTTCATCCCGTTGGCCAGGACGGTCTTCCGATATCCGGGGCCCTCCGGAATCGAAATAACCGCGGGAGAAGGCCTCAGGTTGTTCTTGATCGAATCCATGTTCAGACCTTTCCTCACTGCTTCTCTTCTTTCGAATGCACGGTCTCCTGCAGCGCGGCCTTCCGGCTGAGGCGGATCCGCCCCTGGGGATCGACATCAATCACCTTGACGGGAACCTCGTCGCCTTCCTTCAGGACATCGGTCACCTCTTTGACATGGTAGTCCGCCAATTGCGAGATGTGGACCAGGCCATCCGTCCCGGGAAAAATCTCCACGATGGCCCCAAAGCCCATGATCCTCTTCACCGTGCCCGTATAGACTGCGCCCACTTCGACTTCCTGGGTCAGTTTTTTGATGATCTGGACGGCCTTTTCAATCGATTCATAATTCGGAGAAGCCAGTTTCACGATGCCGGAATCCTCGACGTCGATTTTCACGCCGGTCTGATCGACGATGGAACGGATATTCTTTCCTCCCGGTCCGATGATGTCCCGGATCTTCTCCTGCTTGACCTGGAGGGTCACAATTCTCGGCGCATGCCGCGACAGGTCCTTCCGGGGTTCCGGAAGGGTCTCGTTCATCTTTTCAAGGATGAAGAGTCTCCCCTCGCGTGATTGCCGGAGAACGCGGCCCAGGACCTCCTTGGAGATCCCCTTGATCTTGATATCCATCTGGATGGCCGTCACTCCTTCGGCCGAGCCGGCCATCTTAAAATCCATATCGCCGATATGATCCTCGTCCCCGAGGATGTCGGAGAGGATCGCCTCCCCCCCCTCTTCGAGGACCAGTCCCATGGCAATGCCCGCAACCGGGGACTTGATGGGAACCCCCGCATCCATCAGGGAGAGGGTGGCTCCGCAGACGGTGGCCATGGAAGAGGAACCGTTCGATTCCAGGACTTCCGAGACAATCCGGATGGTATAGGGAAACTTGTCATTTCCGGGCAGGACGGGAAGAATGGCCCTTTCCGCCAGGGCCCCGTGGCCGATCTCCCTTCGTGAAGGCGACCTCAGGGGTGAGACCTCGCCGGTGCTGAAGGGAGGAAAGTTGTAGTGAAGCATGAATGATTTATACGTCTCTCCCATCAGGGAGTTGATCTTCTGCTCGTCCTCGGAGGTGCCGAAGGTGACCACCGCCAACACCTGTGTTTCGCCCCGGGTGAATAGGGCCGAACCATGGGTCCGGGGCAGGATCCCGACCTCGCAGGAGATGGGACGAATCTCCCCGAAGGCCCTTCCGTCGATTCTTTCCTGTTTATCGAGGATCCACTTTCTCTTCAGCTTCCGGTCGATCTCTTCAAAGATTTTCTTCACCGCTTTGCGGGAAGGTTCATCCTCGGCGCCGGACTCGAGGAGGGCGAGGTTTAAAATTTCATCCAGTTGCTCCCGCCTTTTCAACTTTTCCCGGATTCGATAAGCCTCGGGCAATTTCTCCCGGGCAACCGCCGTTGTTTTTTCAAAAAGGGCCGGGGCGAGCTGCGGCGAGGAGAACTCCATTTTTTTCATTCCGCAGGCGTCTCTTAGCCGTTTTTGCAGGTCGATCACGGACTTCAGGGACTGATGGCCGAGCAGGATGGCCTCCAGGACGGCTTCCTCTTTTACCTCCTTGGCGCTGCCCTCGACCATGATGATCGCGTCCTCGCTTCCGGCAACGAAGAGATCGATGTCGCTCAATTCGAGTTCATCGGGAGTCGGATTGAGGACATATTCCCCGTCGATTCTTCCCACCTTCACTCCGGCGATGGGCACGTCGAAGGGGATATCGGAGAGATAGAGGGCGGTCGAAGCCCCGATCATCCCCAGGATGGACGGATCGTGGTCCGAATCCGCCGAAAGAACCGTGGCAATGATCTGGGTTTCGTTCTGAAATCCTTTCGGGAAGAGCGGCCTCAGGGGCCGGTCGATGAATCGGGAGATGAGGATCTCCCGGTCGGTGGGCCTTCCCTCCCTCTTGAAAAATCCTCCCGGTATTCTTCCCGCCGCATAGGTCATCTCGAGATAGTTTACCGTCAGGGGAAGAAAGTCAATGCCCTCCCTTTTCACCTCCGAAGAAACTGCCGTCACCAGGACCATGGTCTCGCCGTACTGCACAACGACGGAACCGTTCGCCTGCTTGGCCACCTTGCCGGTCTCGATGGAAAAAGGTCTTCCGCCAAATTCGATCTGAAGTTTTTGAACCATAGTTTTATTCACGCTCCTTTAGTTTGAGAGTAGGTTTCGTCCAATGATCACACGCCCCGTGTCGTTGAATTCAAAATAACGTTTATCGTTGTCGAAGCTCGCATCCCTGACACGGGCTTCGTCAACGTTAACCTGTCCTGATAACCGTTACTTACTAAACCAACCTATTTGCGGAGGCCCAGTTGCTCGATCATCATCCGGTACCGGTCGACCCTGTTTTCCTTAAGATAGCTCAGCAGCCTCCTTCTCCTTCCCACGAGCTTCAGAAGGCCTCTCCTGGAGTGATGATCTTTCTTATGCCCCTTGAAATGATCGGTGAGATAACGAATCCGTTCGCTCAGCAGGGCGATCTGCACCTCCGACGAACCGGTATCCTTTTCGTGGGTTCTGAACCGCTCGGTGATCTCTTTCTTTTTCTCCTGAACCAATGCCATGAAACTCCTCCTATGAGTTAAATATTAAATAGAGTCTGTTCACAAACTAAAGGTTTTCCAAAAGGTCGTCATTCCGGCGAAGGCCGGAATCCAGCAATTTCAATCCCGCCAAAGGCGGGACTGGATGCCCCCGTATCAAGCACGGGGCAGGCTCCTCAAGTCCGGCATGACGGAAAAAGGGCATTTATAAACAGACTCTAAATAATAGCGTCTGTGTCTGTGCCGGTAATCGTTTAACCCAACAATCCATCATCCCAATATTCCATTATTCCAGGATTTCGTCATTTCTGAAAGACCCGGACGGGACGGAGCACCACCCTGCCGGGGTCTGCCGCTCCGATCTTTTCTCCCTCCATCTCGGACCTTAAAATCGCCACCAGTCCTTCCTGCGAAGAGGACATCCTGAGCCACTCTCCCTTTTTCATCCCGGGGAGAACCTGCGCCTTGAGATCCCCGGCAACCATCTCCTTTCCCTGCCGGACTTTCTCAACGAGGCACGCATTACCCATCACCTCGCGGAGGCCGGTCAGGGCTTCCCTTAACGGGATCAGGTATGGACGGAGGTCCCCGCCTCCGGAAACGTCCCTGAGTTTTTCCATCGGGACGGCCTGATCGATATGAAAAGGGCCGCTACGGGTCCGCCTCAAAGAGACGAGGTGAGCCCCGCATCCGATCTTTTCCCCGATATCCTTCGTCAGGGTCCGAATATAGGTTCCCCTGGAACAGGACACCTCAAAACGGACCAGGGGAAGCTCCATCCCGGTGATACGGATACCGAAGACCTCCACTTCCTTCTCCCCTCTTTCGATCTCGATCCCCTTCCTGGCCATCTTGTAGAGGGGCGTCCCCTTCACCTTTACCGCGGAAAACATCGGGGGGATCTGCCGGATCTTTCCCCGGAAGGCCTCCATCGCTGCTACGATGGCCCCGCAAGAAACGCCATCCCAGGCCTTTCTCCCGACGAGTTGTCCCGTCGGGTCGCCGGTGTCCGTCTCTTCGCCAATCTTCATCACCGCCTCGTAATCTTTCGGGTCCCCGGGGAGGAAGGGAACCAGCTTCGTCCCCTCATTGATGACGACCGGAAGAACCCCGGTCGCAAAAGGGTCGAGCGTTCCGATATGGCCCGCCTTCCTGATGAAAAAACGGGCCTTGATCTCCCTGACCGCGTCGAGGGAGATCATTCCCGCCGGTTTATCCACGATGAGGAGGCCGTCCATTCGCATCCGGGTCTTCCTCACTCTCTTTCTGAAGGGATTGCAAAACTTCACTGATATGAATCGCATACTCGATCGAAGGATCGAATTTAAATATAATTTCCGGGGTGTAACGCAGGTTCACCCTCCTGGCCAGTTCCCTCCGGACATACCCCTTGGCGCTATTGAGCCCTTCCATCGAACGCTCCCTCTCCTCTTCGGAGCCCGGCACACTGAAATAGATCCTGGCCAAGCGGCAGTCCTCGGTCACCTGAACCCGGGTAATCGTGATCAAGCCGATCCTCGGATCCTTGACCGTCCTCAGGAACATCTCCGAAACTTCTTTGCGGATCAGGTCCGCTATCTTGTCGGAACGCCTGCCTTCCATGGCTTAAAAAAGTCTAAGGTCTTTCGGTTAGGGCTACGAGGCCCGTTTCGGTGATCGGTAACGGCTACGTTATTAAATTGAAAGACGATTAACGTCACCTTTTATGGACAATACGCCTGCCTGCCGGCTGGCAGGGGCTTCGTCACCGTCACCCTTTTTATGGCCGCAATATTCATACCGAGAGGATTTCCATTTCCGTATGAACCATCTCCCCGAGTTGCATCTTTTCGATGAAGTCGATCACCTTGTCCAGGCTGGAATTGATATGTCTCCGGTCATTGCCCACGGCACAGATGCCGAGCTGGGCCATCTGCCAGAGGTCCTGGTTTCCGACCTCCGAAATGGACACATTGAACCGATGCCTCACCCGGTCGATTATCTTCCGGAGGACATGGCGTTTCCCCTTGAGCGAATGATTTTCCGGGATACGAAAGTCAATCCGGCAGATTCCAACAACCATGCCTTTCTCCCCCGCCCTTCCATGGCAGGTTAAGACAAGTGGGGCTGGACTTCTTCCATCTCGTAGGACTCGATGATGTCCCCGGGTTTCACATCATTGTAATTTTCCATCCAGATGCCGCATTCGTGCCCCTCGGTGCACTCCTTCATGTCGTCCTTAAACCGTTTGAGGGAAGAGATTCGGCCGTCGTAGATGATGATGTTGTCCCGAAGGAGCCTGGCATTGGACCCCCTGACCACTTTGCCGTCGATGATCAAACTCCCTGCGACCGTGCCCATTTTCCGGATATTGAAGAGCTGAAGCACCTGGGCCCGGCCCAGAATATGTTCCTTGTAGGTGGGTTCCAGCAAGCCCTCCAGGGCTTTCCTGATATCAGAGATGGCGTCATAGATGACCGAATAAATCCGGAGGTCCACGCGTTCCTGCTCGGCGAGGATCTGGGCTTTCGGCCCCGGCCTCACGTTGAACCCGATGATGATCGCGTTGGAGGCGGAGGCGAGATTGACATCGGTCTCGGTGATGCCGCCGACTCCGTCATGGATGATGTGCACCTTGACCTCGTCGTTGGAAAGCTTTCTGACCGCCTCTTTCATCGCCTCGATCGAACCCTGGACATCCGCCTTGATGATGACGTTGAGCTCCTTGATTTCTCCCTGCTTAATCTTCGCATAAAGTTCTTCCAGGGAGACCTTGCTCAACCTTGAAAGCTCCTTTGCCCGGATCTTCTCCTGCCGGTAAAGGCTGATCTGCTTGGCCATTCTCTCTTCCGTCACCGCGATGAAGGCCTCTCCAGCGTCCGGAACGTCGGTGAAGCCTAACACTTCGGTCGGCGTAGAGGGACCGGCCTTTTCAAGCTTCACCCCCTTAGCGTTTAACATGGCCCTCACCCTTCCGTAATGGGATCCGGCAATGAAGACGTCTCCCGTCTTCAGGGAGCCCTCTTTCACCAGAACGGTTGCCACAGGCCCTCTTCCCTTGTCCAGCTTGGCCTCGATGACAATCCCCCAGGCGGGCTTGTCCGGATTGGCTTTCAGCTCAAGGATCTCGGCCTGCAGCAGAATCAGCTCGAGCAGTTCCTTGATCCCCGTCTTTTGCTTGGCCGATATTTCCGCATAAAGGGTATGGCCTCCCCACTGTTCGGGGACCAGTCCCAGCTCCGACAGTTCCTTTCTCACCTTGTCCGGGTTGGCATTCTGCTTGTCGATTTTGTTGATGGCGATGACGATGGGAACGTTGGCGGCCCGGGCATGGTCGATCGCCTCCTTGGTCTGGGGCATGACCCCGTCGTCCGCAGCGACAACCAGGACGACCACGTCGGTCACCTGGGCTCCCCTGGCCCTCATGGCGGTAAATGCCTCGTGGCCGGGGGTATCGATAAAAACGACATGGCCGTTTTCCAGCTGGACGTCGTAGGCGCCGATGTGCTGGGTGATGCCGCCGGCCTCTCCTTCCACCACGTTTGTCTTGCGGATGGCATCCAGAAGCATGGTCTTCCCATGATCGACATGGCCCATGATCGTGACCACGGGCGGCCTGGGGTGCAGTTGTTCCGGCCGGTCCTCTTTTCTTTCGAGAAACTCCTGCCGTTCGATGGAAACCCGCTCCACTTCGTATCCGAACTCGCTTGCCGCCAGGGAGGCCACATCCGCATCGATCAACTGGTTAATATTAACCATGATGCCGATATCCATTAACTTCTTGATCAGGTCCCCTCCCTTGATGCTCATTCTCTTGGCAAGGTCGCCGACCGGGATGACCTCGGCAATCCGGATGATCCTCTTGATGGGCTTGGGAACGGTGATCTCCGTCTTTCTCGATGACTTGAGGATGAGTTTCCTTTTGAAAGGCCTAAAATGACGAACCGGCGGCTGCTCGCCCTCTTTCTCGGGCTTCCTCTCGTCTTCAAAATCGTCCTCTTTCACCATCCTCTCTTCAATCAGTCTTCGTTTTTTGATGACGGCCTTTTTGGGATGGAAGGGAGAGTCCTTGCCCCCCTGAGCAAAAGGCTCCTTAACGGCGGCCTTGGTCTCCGTCTTTTTTACGACGCCCCCCCTCGGTTTGCCTTCTTTTTCGTCTTTTACAGGCGCCTTGGGGGCCTCTTTACCAACCTCCCGGGGTCGGGCCGTTTCAGCAACCGCTGCGGGTCTAACGGGTTCTTTTCTCTCCTCTTTTGGCTCCGGGGGTCTTTCGCGTAAGGTCTTCGTGAAAGGTTTTTCAGGTCTTTCCCCTATCTTCCTGGCGGGCTCCGGACGACTTATCACCTCTTTGACCGGGGCCGGTTCCTTCTGCACGGGCTCGACTTTTGGAACGGCAGCCTCGGGTTCGACGGACACCGGCGGGGGAGGGGCGGGAATCTCCAGGCTTCTCGTTCTCCTTCGTATGACGGTGGGTTTGACGCGCTTTTCGACCACCTCTTTTTCCGCATCCCTTTCAATGATCTTCTCATCAGACAAGGGGGCGGCCTTTTCGGAGGCCTCGGGCTTTTTATCCTTAACCTTCAACCCCATCCGTTTCAGTTTCAAAAGCAGTTTTTCATCCCCAACTCCGACTTCGCCCGCAAGGTCAAGGTCAAGGACTTTTACTTTCGCCATTCACTCCCCTCCTTATTGAACAGGAAACATTTCAATCCTTACTCCCGTAATCGATTCGCACGGCCGGATCAAGCCGCCGCTTCTTCTTTGCGGCCGCGAGGCACGCGGGATCCGGGCAGAGATAAAACCCTCTTCCGTTCCCGTTGTTGCCCTTTGTGACATGGGCTCTGCCATCCGTTGACAGGGTGAACCGGATCATCTCCCCTTTGTCCCTTCTTTTCCGGCATCCGACGCACATGCGAACCGGGACATGTCCCTGACGGCTCATGGTTGATTGCTTTCAACCCGGTGTTTCGCAGACTGAATCAATTTTTCCGCCCTCTTCGCGCCGATTCCCTGGAGGCTCGAAAGGTTTTCAACATCGGTCTTCAGGATATCCCCGATGGTCTGAAAACCGTGGCTCTTCAAAATTTCTGCAAGTTTCTCCCCGACTCCTTCGATGGTCTCAACGGGGGCCAGGCCGGGACCTTCAACCGCCGGCGGAACTTCCGGAGCGGTTTTTCCCGATTTTTTCTCCTCAACCATCCGCTTTGCCGTTTGAACAATTTCTTCGGCCTTCCCTTTATCGGTTTGTAAGGCTTTTGCCAAATCATCGGGATCGGCCTCGGCCAGTTCTTCGACCGACCGGAACCCTTCATTATAAAGGACTCGCCCGCCCACCTCGCCGATATGCGGAAGCTCTTTAAAGCTCTCCAGGATCTCGCCGGATATCTTCTCCATTTTCGATTCGCTCTTGATATCGATCTTCCAGCCCGTCAGCTTGGAGGTCAAACGAACGTTCTGTCCTTTTTTTCCGATGGCAAGGGAGAGCTGGTCGTCGGCAACAACCACCTCCATATGCCGGTTCTCCTCATCGATATAGACCCTTGAGACCTTTGCAGGGGCAAGCGCATTACAAACATATTTTGCATGGTCCTGGGACCACGGAATAATATCGATCCGTTCCCCCCGGAGTTCCTGGACCACGTTCTGAACCCTCGATCCCTTCATTCCCACGCAGGCCCCCACGGGATCGACATCGCGGTTCGAACTGAAAACGGCGATTTTCGCCCTCTCTCCCGGCTCGCGGGCCGCGCTGATGATCTTGATCACTCCCTCGGAGATCTCGGGCACCTCCATCTCGAAAAGCTTGATGAGAAATCCGGGGTGCGTCCTGGAGAGAAAAATCTGGGGGCCCTTGGTGTTTTTCTGAACATCGAGCGTATAGGCCCGGATGCGTTCCCCCTGCCGGTAAACCTCTCCGGGAATCTGTTCCTTGGTCAAAAGAACCGCCTCGCCCCTTCCGATATTGACGAAAAGATTCCCCTTCTCCATCCTCTGGACCGTCCCGCTGACCAGGTCGCCCTTCCGGTCCTTAAATTCATTGTAGACGTTCTCCCTTTCAGCGTCCCGGACCTTCTGGATGATGACCTGTTTTGCGGTCTGAGCGCCGATCCGGCCGAAATCGGTGTTGAGTTTCACCCCCAGGCTGTCCCCGATCTGCGCCTCGCTGTCCAGCTCTTTAGCCTCCGGGAGGGAGATCTCCGTGGAGGCGTTCATCACCTCTTCGACCACCTGCTTGAATTGAAATAATTCCACCTCTCCGATCTCTTCGTTGTACTGGACTTCAATCTCCCCCTGTTGACCGTATTTTTTTCTCGAAGCGGTCAGCACGGCTTGTTCCAGGGCCTCGATGATCACCTTCCGATCAATCCCCTTGTCCTTTCCCACCTGGTCAATTACAAAATTGAGATTGGCTGGCATGGCTCATGTCTCCTTGTTAAAACTCCACTTCGAGGTTGGCCTTTGCGATGGCCGCAAAGGGGATATAAACCGCCTTTCCGGCAGCTTCGATCTCAATCCCTTCATCGGCCGTCCGCAAGAGCCTTCCCTTGAAGTGCCGTTCGTTTTCGATAGGCTCGAGGGTCTTCACCTTGACCACCCGGTTCGGGTATTTCTCAAAATCCCTCGCCGTCTTTAAAGGACGGGTCAGCCCGGGAGAGGAAACTTCCAGGGTATAATGGAAATCGATGGGGTTTTCCACGTCCAGAATTCTTCCCAATTCCCGGCTGATCCGGGAGCAATCGTCGATCGTCACTCCGCCTTCCTTATCGATGTAAAGCCGGAGGATCCATCCCCGGGACTCCCTCCGGTATTCGAGGTTGACCCGCTCCATCCCCTCGCTGATGAGGAGGGGGTCGATGATTTGAATCACCCGATCGATCATCTCCCCGGGCATTCTTTTCCTCCGGTGGATCAGAGAAGCGCACTAAAAAAAAAGCGGGCCAATAGCCCGCTTTTTGAGCAGACCCGAAATTCTACTTCGTATATATACTACAATTTCATCTCCAATGCAAGAAAAAAATTCAGGCGGGTCATGTCAAGCTTTTTGTGTAAAAAGGAAGAGGGGAATATGAGATCGATTGAAATGACCGGCTGAAAGACTCTTTTGTGGCCCATAGTCTAACCTT
>JAGVBT010000046.1 GCA_020059605.1 Deltaproteobacteria bacterium | reverse complement strand
TATGGGTAAATAATTTAAGCTGAGGCTCGTTGTTCCCAAAAATCCTCCCAGCGATTACTGAGAATGCAGCATCGTAGATCTATGATGTTGTTTGCCCCCGTTACCGTCCAATGCATTCCGGACTGTTTGAGCCGTTGGCCAATCAGGCCAATCACCCGTTGTTCGACGGGTGGCGAAAGGTTGTGTTATACTATTTAAATTATGCCGGATTCGGATGTCATCATCATCGGAGCGGGAGTGGCAGGGCTGACCTGCGGCTGCCTCCTGGCGCGAAAGGGTCTCAATGTTGCCATCTTCGAAAAGAACCCGAAGGTAGGCGGTTGCTGCTCTTCTTTTGAAAAAGAGGGGTTCTCTTTCGACCTCTCGGTTCAGTCGTTGGGCGAATGCCAGGAGGGGGGGAGAATCTGGGACCTTTTAAAGGGATTGAACCTGCTTGAACGGATTCGCTTCATTCCCCTTGAGCCGGCCAGAGAGTATCACTTTCCGGATCAAAAAATTGTTCAATCGTCCAGAATCGAAACTCACATCGAAACACTCTCGAGACTTTTCCCCGGCGAAAGAAAGGGGATTGAGCAAGTTTATTACGTTCTGAGGAAGATCTTTGACGAGTTTTCCCGAATCCCTCCGTCCTTCAACTGGTTCGATCCTTCTTCTTTCTCATCGCAATATCCTTTCCTCTCACGATACCGGGATAAGACTTTCCAGGGACTTTTGGATGAATACCTTTTCAGCCCTTTCTTGAAGATGATCCTCTCGGTTCGGAGTTCTTACGCCCTGCTTCCTCCGGAGGAGATCTCCGTGGCAGGGATGGCCGGGATTGAGATTTCCTATTTTAACCATGGCGTCTCCTGTGTCCAGGGAAGGGTGGAAGAGCTTCCGATCAAATTAGGAGAGGCTTTCGAAAAGATGAAGGGAAAGATTTTTCTTCAGCGGGAAGTAGAAAAAATTCTTATGGACAATAAAAAAGCGATCGGCATTCGGTTAAACGGCGGACAGGAGTTCACGGGCGAAGTCATTGTTTCCAATATCGATGCCCGGAAAACGTTTACCGGTCTGCTGGGGGAGGATGAAATCCCAAGCGGTTTCCGGTCCAAACTGAAAGGGATGAGACCCTCCCTCTCTTATTTTATCCTCTATCTTGGCGTCGATATGACATTGGAGGAGCTCCCCGTTTCAAACAATGAGGTCTTCACCGATTACGCTTTCTCGGAGGAATACCAGGCGCTCTATGAGAACCGGATTCCCGGGCAGGCGCCTTTTTACCTCATTGCTCCTTCCCGCGTCAATCCATCGCATGCGCCGGAAGGGAAGGGCACCCTTTGCCTCAGCATGAAAGCGCCGTATCATTTCAGCAAGGCCTGGGATCAGGAGGTCATCGATCGGCTCTCTCAAGATCTCATCGGCAGGGCATCGACCCTGATTCCCGATCTAAAAAAGAGGATCCTGGTCAAAGCAGAGACGACTCCGAAAACGATTGAAAAATGGACCGGCAATTGTTGGGGAGCTGCGTATGGATGGGCCCAGGTTCCTGAACAATCGGGGGTTCACCGCCCGCAGCGGACAACCCCGGTTCCGAATCTCTTTCTGACGGGACACTGGACGTCACCGGGGGGAGGCATCGCCGCGGTCGTGGCTTCCGGGGAGTTGACAGCCGAAGCGATTTGGAGCAAATTTGAAGGAGGAGGTTTTTGAGATGGTTCAAAAACGGTATATCTACATTCTTTTCCTCATCCTCCTGTCGTTTCTCCTCTGGGGATGCCCTAAGAAGGTCCAGATGGTTCCCCCTGAAAAAGTCCCCTCCGAAAATCCAATCGCGAAACTTCTCGAGGTCTTTTCCTCTTTCGACTCCCTTCAGGCGAAAGCCTCGATTCGAATCGATACGGTCAGAGACGGAGAAGAGATGAACTTTCTCCTCAACGGATTCCTCATCTACCAGAAACCGGGTCAATTTCGGCTTCTCGGATATCATCCCCTGGGCATGGGCCTTTTTGATGCCCTCTACCGAAACGGGGAATTCTTCCTCCTGATCCCAACGCAGAGAAAGGCCTATACCGGAGAGTTGTTCCAATTTGAGGATGTGATGGCAAAGGCGGGCGAGATCAGAATCGCTTCGGGCAAGGAAGAAGGGAGTGATATTCCTGGCCGTATCCGGATTGAATTGGTGGAAAAGCAGATCCGTATCGAGTTGAGGTTGAGGGGGGTGACGGTCAACCCGCCCCTGCCCGAAGAGAGCTTCCAGTGGAATGTCCCGGAGGGGGTGGAAGTGTGGCCCATCGATCGGCTTTTAAAAGGAAAGAAGCGTAGATGAAGGTCGCCCTAATCGTACCCAGATGGCCGAGGCATAGTTTCTGGGATGTGATCAAGTTTAAGTTTCCTCTTCTTTCCACTTCTCTCCTGGCCGGCCTGACTCCTCCCCCGCATCAAGTTCGCATCATCGATGAAGGCATTTCTGAAATCGATTTCAACCAGGAAGTGGATCTGGTTGCCATCACGGCCATCACCCCACTGGCCCCGAGGGGTTATGAGATCGCCGACCAGTTTCGACGGAGGGGGAAAAGGGTGGTCATGGGGGGCATCCATGCCTCCTGGCTTCCCGAAGAAGCTAAGGAACATTCGGATAGCGTGGTTATCGGAGAGGCGGATGAAGTCTGGGCAGACATTTTAAATGATGCGGAACAGGGAGTTCTGAAGCCTTTTTATCGCCAGGAGGAAAAGACCGACCTCAGTCGCCTCCCCATGCCAAGAAGAGACCTTCTTTCCCGGAAAGGCTACCTCTTTCACAACCTGGTTCAGACAACCCGGGGGTGCCCATATGACTGTGAGTTCTGCTCTGTGACCGCCTTTCATGGGAAATCCTACCGGATGAGGCCCATCCCGGAGATTGCGAAGGAGATCCGGTCCTTGGAACATTCCAGGGCATACATCTTCTTCGTCGACGATAATATTGTTGGGAACCTCTCCCATGCCCGAGAACTTTTTACCATGCTCTCCCATTACCGGCTGCGATGGATCAGCCAGGGGCCGATCCATGTTGCCGAAAACGAGGAGATTGTTTCTCTCATGGCAAAAGCCGGATGCCACGGGCTCTTCATTGGTTTTGAGAGCCTTCGCGAAGCCAATCTTGACATGATGGGGAAAAAAATGAATCGGGTTGAAAGGTATGAGAAGGGAATCCGGAGGCTTCATGATGCAGGCATCGGCGTCTATGGTTCCTTTGTCTTCGGTTACGATTACGACGATGTTTCGGTCTTTGATGAATTTTTGGAGTTTGCCGAACGGAACAGAATCGACGGGGCCTTCCTTCCCATGTTGACCCCGTTTCCCGGAACACGGGTCCATCAGCGGCTGAAACGGGAAGGGCGGCTTCTCACCGAGGACTGGTCAAAATATGATATGGCGACCGTGGTCTACCGACCCAAACGGATGACGGTTGAAGAACTTCAGGAAGGGTTCTGGAGGGTAAACCGATCTTTCTATTCCTTTCCCTCCATGCTGAAAAGGATCTTCCAGCCTTTTGCCCTCCGGAGAAGCCTGATCATCTTCGGTCCGATGAACCTGGGTCTCTGGCCTGCGGTCAAACAGGCTGAACGTTATTTTAAACGGGCCACCGTTACATGAACCCATTGATGGAGAGTTATCCTTAGAGGGAAGCAGCATGGCAGAGCGGCAAAGCTGGTCCGGCCGGATTCTCTTGAGATATGCCCTTTTTCAGATTCCCAGTCTTATGATACTGGTTTTGATCTTGTATGGGGTTCGGCCTTATTTCGGCCTTCCGGCATGGCTCATGTGGGGGATTGTAGGTTTATGGATCGCCAAGGATGCGGTTCTGTTTCCTTTTGTCTGGCGGGCTTATGACCGGAGGCGGAGGGGAATTCTAAACAAAATGGTCGGCCTTCGGGGTATTGCCAAGGAACGCCTGGCTCCCACCGGTTATATCCAGATCCGGGGTGAACTCTGGAGAGCTGAGGTGATCGGCGAGGGTCCTCCAATCGAGAAGGGAGAGTCGGTCCAGGTTCACGAG
>JAGVBT010000043.1 GCA_020059605.1 Deltaproteobacteria bacterium | reverse complement strand
TACAAACGTGGGTGCCCATTGGCCTGAAGGTTCGCCTCGAAGCCTTTCCGAACGGTTCACCCATGTCCGTTTGGTTTAATTTTTTGCAATGTTAAGGTAGACTGATGCCATAACAGGGAGTCGAAGTCGAGACGGGGGGCCCGGAGTTAACGTTATCGTCGAGAGAAGTGGCTGACAGATGGACAAGGATAAAGTTGCATTTGAACCAATGTCCCCATTTATTCATTACGGGGTCTTTTCGAAGTCCAGGAGTTGCTTTTTGACTTTAAGGCCGTGGCCGAAGCCTCCCAGGCCACCGTTGCTTTCAATCACCCTGTGGCAGGGAATGATCAATGGCATCGGATTGCTCCCGTTTGCGTTTCCAACAGCCCGGAAAGCTTTCGGATGGCCGATGGCCCGGGCAATATCCTGATAAGAACGCGTCTGCCCATAGGGGATTTTTGCCAGTGCGGCCCACACCTTCTTCTGAAAAGGCGTCCCCATCATATCCAGTCTGCAGTCAAAACGACGGAGCTTGCCTCCGAGATACTTCTTCAGTTGAGAGATGACCCTTCCGTTCCTTCGATCGTCCCTGACAAGCTCTCCGGGAAAGCGCCCTTTCAACTCTTTTAAGAAACTCTTCTCCGGGGTTAAAAAATCCACCATGCAAATCCCCTTCTCCGTGGAAGCCACAAAAACCTTCCCCAAAAAGGGCGAATCAAAAGAAGAGTAATAAATCTTTTCCATTTTAACCTCCTAATTTTAAAGAAAAATAAACTCTAAGCGGCTCAAATGAACTCTTCGAGACCTCCTGCCAAAGCCCTGGCACTTTGACCTTATAATATCGTTGCGTTCAGTTTTGTCCTGCAAATTGGACAACGGAAGGTCGTGTCATTTAATCTTTCGAAAGTGCCACGATTTCGCTAAAGTCAAGGTCAAATGTTATGATGATGCGGTTTTCATGGATAGCCTTTGCAAAGATCTCACCATTTGGCATCCGGTGTAGTCCTTCTTCGCGTAAGTGTTTCGCATCATGACCATTATTTCGAAGCCATTCCACAACCCTGACATTAACACCCATATCAGCGAGAAATCGCATCATTCATCCTCACAAGCTGTAAACCTGCTCTTGGGTCAGTCATGCTGCATATTCAATCGCCTGCCGAATATCCTCCCTTTCAAGATCCGGATATCCCTCAAGGATTTCCTCAAAGTTTGCGCCATGTGCGATCTGGCCCACAATGACGGAAACGGGAATCCGCATCCCCCGAATACATGCACGGCCTCCCATGATCTCTGGATCAAAGGTAATTCGGTCAAACATCTCTTACACCTCCTGATCTTCCAAATAAATTCTACCCTAACTCATCCCACGACTCAAAGAGTCCATTATTCGGTCAGTCAAACAATATCCCTTTCATTATTTAGAGCCGAAAAGCTTAGAGAAGTACACCCAGGTCAAACCCGAATCTTGTCTTCTTTTCTCCCATCCCCCCTCTTATTTCCTCACGACTCTTCCCACGCGGCTGCTTCCGTTTTCATTTATTGTGAGCCTTGGCAGAGAAAAGATTCGAAGGAAAGTTTCTTAAATAACTTAAGAACGCCCCCGCCACGCTTTCCGGTTCCGGTACCTTGTGCCTCTGCCAACTTCTGTTATTGCTCCTGGAATAATTTTCATCAGACCTTTTCGAGAAGGAACTGGGTCACATACGCAATGAATATACCATAGCCAAAACTCATCAATGTTCCGATAATGATGTATTCCGCCTCCATCCGGTTCTCCCGATCTTTTATTTCGCCAAAACGAAGAATCACCTTTTGACAGCCTCTAATGGCTGTAAACCCATATTACAGCCTACAGAAGCTGTTCTTTCAACAATCTGATCGCCCTCTCAACAGCAAGTTTTCTCTTCTCAATCCTCATTTTGCTATTCTCCACCCCTTTCGAAGTCTATACCTTTTACACCCAGAGAATCCGTCTCTGCTGGTTTCCAAAAGTGATTTTTACCTGGTGCCCAGTCCCTCCCACATTTGCCGGACGCATTCTTTGTTTCCTTTAGCATATTAAGACAACTCCCGATTTCTCCCTATTCGTTCTTTCTTCTTTTCAGCTATGAAGCTTGGCAAGAACCATTCAGAGAAAAAGTTTTCTCAAATAATTTAAGAACGTACCCGCCAACGCATTTATACCAAAAATTTAATTTTATAGCAATTTTTTGAAAGGCCAGTGGCCAGTGATAAATAATCAGTGATCGGTAAGCCTTCGCAGGATAAAGCGTTGGAGGGTTTGCAGTAATCATGGGGCAGCGGAAAAAAGTAGCGGATAAAAAAGACGGTCGTTAGCTATGAATTACCGAATTGGTATTGAGCGGCTTTTACCAGTCCCATGGGGCCGGTCATCATTGTATTTCCGGCTGGAGCGGCATAAGTAAATTGTAAGGATGTTCCTTTGAAAAGGTTGCGGTTGGGGCCGGTGACGCGAATCACCATATCTCCGAAAAATGGCGCCAACGTGATAACCCCATGACCATCATCTTCATAGACCTCCTGCCCCGTCAACTCCCCCCGGGAGAAGCGTCGAAGGTGGTTCTCCAGTTTCTCCGGAGTCAACTTATGGGTATGGTGCTCATAGAGCCCTTCGATTTTCCCATTGATCAGCAGGGCGGCAATCGTATGTCCGTTTCCGGCATTGACGACCAGACATGGACCTTCTTCCTCATCCATGCATCCCAGGATGGCAGAAAAAGCTGTATCCATCACCAGGACAGGCAACTGACAGGTTCTCCTCACGGCCTTCAGCGCAGATTTCATTCTGAGAAAATAGTCCGGGACCGAATCTTCCACGAAATGGAATGACTCGGGCCTATTATCTTTTGTAAGCATTGCCTCCATCCGATTGAAACGGAAGATCCGGTCCGAAATCCCTCTGGGAGCCACACCATGGTCCTGAACGGCAATGGCAATGGCATCAAATTTAAAATCTTCCCCAAACTGTGTAAGGAAATGCTCAAGGAGGCCTAGATCGATCTCGCGGATCTCTAACTCATGGAAGTTGCCAGATGCAGGCTTTTCTCCCACCTCGATTCCCATCGCACGAACCTCATCCAGGTCATTTCGAATCGAATAGGCTGAAGATTCTTCCATCACCACCCGATAACCCTTTTTGAGGTGATTGGAAATTGCTCGAGTGAGCGATCCTCCTCCGATCGTGTCCCCGTAAAGATAGAGATCGCCTTCATTTTTTCTCAGTCTTCCTGCAAGAATTTTTGAGGGCGTTGGCAGGACCAGGCTGGTGCAATTTTCGATATTTTTCTCCGAGTCGAAAAGGAGGATATCCTGCGTCCCTGCCCCGATATCAATCGCCAGTATCTTCATTTTTTAACCAGCAGGGTTCAAGGATTCGAGGGCTCAAGGGTTCAAGATTCTATTCTTTGAGATTTTCACTTGACCCCTGGAACCCCAGGCCCCTTGAACCCTATCCTTTGATCACTCCCATCGGGACCAGTTTGACTACTTTCAGGCTGATCCCTGCATGGTGAACCACATTCACTACATCATTGACATCTTTATAGGCCTCGGGAATCTCTTCCTCTATCGTCCCCCGGCTTGCTCCCTTCACGATGATCCCCTTATCCTCCATCTCCCTCACAACCGCCCTTCCCTTTGCCGTCTTGATCGCCTGATGTCGGCTCATCACCCTTCCTGCTCCGTGACAGGTGGAGCCGAAAGTCTCTTTCATCGCCCTTTCCGTCCCGATCAAAACATAGGAACACCTTCCCATGTCACCAGGGATGAGAACAGGCTGGCCGATGGACCGGTAATCTTCCGGAATATCTCGATGGTCTGGAGGAAAGGCTCTTGTCGCTCCTTTTCTGTGGACACAGAGTTTCTTCTTCTCCCCGTTGACCGTATGTGTTTCGATCTTGGCAATATTATGACAGACATCGTAGACTAAATCGAGTTTAAGATCCCTTGGACTCTTCTGAAGGACCTGTTCGAATGTTTCCCTCACCCAGTGTGAAATCATCTGCCGGTTCGTGAAAGCATAATTGGCTGCACAGGCCATGGCTTCCAGATACCGGCTTCCCTCAGGTGAAGAGATCGGAGCGCAGCAGAGCTGGGGATCGGGAAGCTCGATCCGATATTTCCGGGCAGCATCCATCATCACCCGTATATAATCGTCACAGACCTGGTGCCCCAGGCCCCTTGAACCCGTGTGGACGAGGACGGTCACCTGATCCTTCCATAACCCCAATGTCCGGGCAATCGATTCATCAAAAACCTCCGCCACATATCCCACCTCGACAAAGTGGTTTCCGGAACCTAATGTCCCTAATTGCGCCCTTCCTCTCTCCATCGCCCTCTCGGACACACGGTCCGGATCAGCGCCTTCGATGCAACCCAGTTCTTCGATATGTTCGATATCCTTTGCTGCGCCGAAACCCTTCTCAACTGCCCACCTCGCCCCTTTTTTCAAGACCTGCCTCTGCTCCTCTCTATTCAGCTTCAGGTCCTTTCGATGGGAACCCACGCCCGAAGGGATGTTGATGAAAAGGGTATTCACCAGATCCTTCATCCTTCCCTGAATGTCCTTGCGGCTCAGACCTGAGCGCATCAGCCTGACGCCTCAGTTGATATCATATCCCACTCCTCCGGGAGAGACGATCCCGTCACTCAGATCGAAGGCGGCCACGCCGCCGATCGGAAAACCATATCCCCAGTGGATATCCGGCATAGCCATCGAACGGCCCACAATGCCCGGCAGCCAGGCGACATTGGCCACCTGTGCCAGGCTTTGATCCTTCCGGATGTCATGAAACATCCGCTCATCGGCATAGACGACCCCATCCGTTCTCATCTTCCCCTCGCGGGGAATTCTCCACCGATAATCATCGATTTTCTGAACCTTTATCTTATCTTCTGATGTCATCGAGGTTTCCCCTTATGGTTCACTGAAATAAATAACCAAATTACAATAACCAAATAAATTCCAAGTTCCAATTACTCAAACAAAACCTTTTTTGGAAATTGATGATCTCGTAAAAAGTCCCGACCTGTCACCCTGAACTCGTTTCAGGGTCTTGTAAGTTCTTGAAACTGTTGGATGCTGAAACAAGTTCAGCATGACATTGTTTCTGTTTTTTGACTTTTTACGAGATCATCATGATTGGTTATTATTTGGTGTTTGGTGATTGTTGATCGTTCATAGTTCATCGTTATTCCTTACAGGTCCAGAATCACCTGCGCCCTCCAACCTCCGGACTCCCTGTTCACCTGAATCTGATGGTGGGTCACGGCCTTCACCCCGGTTTTGATCACATGGACTCCTTCCTGAAACGGTTCGCCCTTCGCCTTTGCCCTCAATCCTTCATCTCCAACCGCTTCGACCTCAAATTTCTTGAATAGAAGTGATTCCACGTCATGCAGGTAGAGAAGTTCATTCAGCCAGTCGACCATTAGCCGTTCAAGGCTTTCCCCCTTCAGTTCAATCCGCCTCTCTTCGTTTTCCCTGACCCTCCTCAAATCGGTGATGAGATGGAAGAAGGCTTCTCCCGCATTTTCAAAAAGGGTCTTGAGATCCTCACCGAACACGATCAGTCCTATATCGGCCGTGTGATCCAGAATTTCAAAACGCTTTTTTCCCTTTTTGGCCTTCATCCTTCCATCCAAAAACAAAGCGAAGATCACCCGGACCTCTTCTCCTGGACCTTCCGGTCAAATCGTTCTTTCGAGACAAGAACCCGTTCGTGCTCCCCCTCGGCCACCTTCTCTTTCTCGTCGTAGGCATCGATTAAAAACAGGAGTCGATTTTTATGAATCTCCTTAAGGAGGGCATGGCCGGTCACCCGCATGCCAGGAGGCGTGGCGGACAGGTGCTTGATCTTGACCTGTGTTCCGAGGCTCAGCTGGTCGGGAGGCATCACATCTCGAATGGCGTTGATGGCGGCGTCCTCCATCAGTTGAATCAGCCTCGGGGTGGAAAGAACATCGACAGACATGCCTCCCAACCGGCTCACCAGGTCCTCTTCTTTTACAACCATTTCGGCTTTTCCCATCAATCCCGGTATCATTTTCACTCTCCTCCTGAACCAAGGTAGATCCAGGGCAAACCCTGAATCCGACATCATGCAGGATTAGAACTCCGTCAGAATCTCCTCGTCATAAATTTTTTCCAATCTCTCTTTGTGGGCCAATTCCTCCTGGGCCAGGACCAGCAATAACTTCTTGAGGTTGGCATCCGTCACCAGTTTGGCCGTGGACGCATAAAGCCTCTGGGACTTTTCTTCATTTTTGACCGCCACGCGGAGGAGCTCCTCATAAGTCAAATCCGGTCCGAACGGGATATCCTCTATCCTTTCACTCATCCCCAGGCCCTTCGTCTCTTTCAATTTCACCCGGCCGATTTTTTTCAAATCGAACTTCTCAAGTTTCCTCCTATGTTTTTCCTCTTCCCCTGCCAATTCCTCGAAGAATTTCTTGATTCCTGGCCTCGCCCGGTCCGATGCAATCCTGTAAGCGGTTGCCGCATCGGCCTCCTTCCGGATGGCAAATCTCAGAATCTCCTCCACGCTATTCAGTCTCATCTTTCCCCTCCTTCTTAAAAAAAGTTTGGATTTCCTTGATGATTTTCTCCGCCTCATCGCGACATTCTTCCGGCACCATCACTCTTCCCCACCCTTTCTGGGGTAGATAGAGCCCATCGTACGCCGTATCCAGAAAGGATTTCATCAGAAATGGTATCTTCGCATCCTGTAACGCCTGAAAGACCCTGTCTCCCTCAAACCGGCTTTCGATCACCCCTGCATTTACCCATTGTGCCATTTCCGTCTCCTTTCTGACCAATCTATTATATAACGAAAAGAGAATAACCCAAAGAATATTTTTATAAAGGGGGTGAAAAAATCGGTTAAAAAATATATAATGGGGGGGGTATCATTGAATGGTCAACGCCGTTGGAAATTCCAGCCGTGGCAGCCCTTCGATGTACTCAGGGCCGTGAGTCCTTCGAAGCGCGGGATCGCATGGCTCGAAACCGGGCAGGGAATCATTTCAAACGGGGTCAAAATCCAATCCGCAAGCAGGGGAGGTAACATGGTCACGAAGAAAGTCGATGAAAAATCGTTTGGAGCCAAAATGAGCCAACTCCGGCAATTGAGAAAAATCTCTTTTGAAACCCTTGCCAACAAGACCGGCCTCTCGCACCGTTATCTCAGGGACATCGAAGAAGGCAAGGTCATCCCTCCTGTTTCGGCGGTCATCCAGATTTCCAAGGCCCTTTCGATCGACTCCGGCTCTTTTCTCTCCGCCGAGGAGCAGGAAGCCCTGGCAAAGAAAAGAAAGGAGAGTTTTTACAAGCGGACCCAGGCCTACTCTTACAAAACCCTCACCCCCGATGCCGGGGTAAGGCATATGAAAGCCTTTCTGGTCACCATCGACCCCCTGCAGGACCATCGGATGGTGGAATACCGTCACGAAGGGGAAGAATTTATTTATGTCCTGAAAGGCGAGGTCGAGGTCAGGGTGGGTGAAAATCAGAACCATCTCAGGAAAGGGGAAACCCTCCATTTCGATTCCGGCATTCCCCATAAGCTTCGAAATCTCAGCAACAAAGAGACAAAGCTCCTGGTGGTGCTATACACCCCGTAATTCAATTTCGGATTTCGGAATGCGGAATTCGGATTAAAATTTCTATTTTCAGTTTGAATGCCCAGGGCTTTGGTTAAACCGTTTTTTCCACTCCGCAATCGCCAATCCGCAATTAAGTTATTCTCTCCAGTTCCTGGACACGGCTGAAAATGAAAACCTATTCAACGCATCCCGAATCGATCCGGGCCCTTTTTAACAACATCGCTCCCACTTACGATCTTCTCAATCACCTTCTCAGCCTGGGGAGAGACCTCTACTGGAGGAAGATGGCAGTTCGGGAATTCAAAGGATTCAATGGCTGGATGCTTGATATTGCCACCGGCACAGGAGATGTGATGATTGAAATGATCCGTCAGCAGGATTACGAAAGAAATGTCTTCGGACTCGACTTCTCAGAACCGATGATCAGGAGAGCCCGGGAAAAACTTTCGAAGACAGGGCTTCTCCGGAAGGTTGGCCTCGGCCTCGGAGATGCCCTGTCCCTCCCTTTCCAAGAAAACACCTTCAGTGGTTCAATGATCGCTTTTGGTCTAAGAAATGTTGTGGAGAAGGAACAGGCTCTTTCCGAGATGGTCCGTGTGGTCAGACCGGGCGGGAAGGTCGTGATCCTTGAATTCACCTTCCCGCAGAAAGGGCTGATGAGAAGGCTCTATCCCGTTTATTTTAAAAGGATTCTTCCATGGATTGGCGGGTTGATCTCCGGCGATAGAAACGCCTATGCCTATCTTCCCGAATCCGTCCTTCATTTTCAATATGCCAAAGAGTATGAGGGATTGATGAGGAAATCCGGATTGGCAAATGTGTTCTCCCGACAGCTGACGGGAGGGGTTGCCTCCATTATCTCCGGAATGAAAAACGATTGATGATCCGGCCCTTCTCCACCTCAGACCTGAATGCCATTCTCAAAATCGAACGGGAATCCTTCCCGAAATCCCCCTACGACCGAATGACCTTCATCCACCTCCACTCCCTTTACCCTGAACATTTTCTTGTCTATACCGGAGCCACCGATGGCCAAGAGGACCGGATCTGGGGTTACATCATCTTCTCTCCGGAGGGACACATCATCTCTCTTGCCGTCCCTCCCGAGCACAGAAGAAAGGGAATCGGAAAAGAACTTCTTCGAAAAGCTATGGAGGTTCCAACCTTGAAAAGGTTGCGGGCGGAGGTGAGAAGAAGCAATCTCGGAGCACAGGCATTTTACTTACGCATGGGATTCCGGATTGTCGGCGCCGTCCCGAACTACTACGGGAACGAGGATGCCCTCATCATTGAATGGACCCCTTCCATCTCCAAGAGAGTCGGCTGACAGAGATTTCCAGATCGTATTGACAAGACGGAAGCGCTTTGTTATTGGGTTAAGGAAAGATAAAAACGGGGGAGAAGATATGAGCGGCGTTTTTGGCATCGTCTCAAACCATCAGTGTGCCGACTTACTGCTTTATGGAACCGACTACCATTCCCATATGGGAACCGAATATGGAGGCATGGCGGTCCTGGGCAAGCAGTTTCACCGATCCATTCATGATATCCGGAAGAGTCAATTCAAGTCAAAATTTTTTGATGATTATAAAATGATGAAAGGCCATCTCGGAATCGGGGTGATCAGCGACCGGGACCCTCAACCTCTGATCATCGGCTCCCGGTTCGGAAACTTTGCTATTGCGACGGCGGGCCTGATAGAGAATGTCAGCGCATTGGCCTCTGAACTCCTACAAGAGGGGGAGACCTTCGGGGAGATGTCAAGCGGAGGAATCAACTCCGTTGAGCTGGTCGCCAAACTTATTACAAAAGGCCGTACTCTCCTCGAAGGAATCGAGGGAGTCTATGACCGGATCAAGGGTTCTGCTTCCATCCTCCTCCTGAAAAAAGATGGGATCTATGCGGCCCGGGACCGCCTGGGACGAACTCCTCTGGTCATCGGAGAACGGGATGGCAATTATGCCATCGCCATGGAAACCTGCTCCTTCCTCAACCTGGGTTTCAAGATCATAAAATATCTCTCCCCCGGTGAAATCGTCTTCATCGGAAACAAGGGACTTGTGGAAAAATCCCCGGGAAAGAAGAAAAACCAGATCTGCGCCTTTTTATGGATTTATACGGGCTATCCTGCCTCAAACTATGAAGGCATCAGCGTGGAGTTGGTCAGGGAGCGCTGTGGAAAAGCCCTGGCCCGAAATGACAACCTGAAAGCGGACCTTGTGGCAGGCGTTCCGGATTCGGGGGTCGGGCATGCCATCGGTTATTCCATGGAATCAGGGCTTCCCTACCGGAGACCCCTTGTGAAATATACGCCTGGCTATGGCCGGAGTTATACGCCTCCCTCCCAGGAAATTAGAGATCTGGTGGCAACCATGAAACTTATTCCCATCGAATCGGTGATCCAAGGAAATCGGGTCATCCTCTGCGAAGATTCCATCGTCAGGGGAACCCAATTGAAGAATTATACCGTTAAAAAACTATGGGAATGCGGGGCCACTGAAGTTCACATCCGCCCGGCCTGTCCTCCCCTGATGTTTCCGTGCCGGTTTGCCCTTTCCACCCGCTCCATGGACGAGTTGGCGGCCCGAAAGGCAATCCGGGCCCTTGAGGGGAAAGATCTTGAGGATGTCGGGGATTACATTAACCACCGGTCAAAGAAATATCACCGGATGGTCGATTGGATCCGGAAGGAACTGGGAGCCACGACATTAAGATATCAAAAGATTGAGGATATGGTGGAAGCCATCGGCCTTCCCCGTGAAAAACTCTGTCTCCACTGCTGGACCGGAGACCAAACAATTTCACAGGATTCCAAGGGTCTTGGGTTCGAGGGCTCAAGGAAATACCCGCACTTTACTTGAATCCTGGACCCCTCGAATCCTTTTATTTCGAAAACCTCATCAGGTCTCCTGTTTTGATTCCGTTCTTAGAGAACCATCCCTGGTTCATCTCGAGGGCATAGAGGACCGGCTGGGAAGGCGGATGCGAGGTCAGGGTAAGGGGTTCCATATCCGTGATCTTTACAATTTTTCCCTTCCTGTCGATGAAAGCGATGCTGAGGGGAATGAGGGTATCTTTCATCCAGAAGCTGTGATACCCTTCCTCCTCGAAGAGGAACAGCATCCCTTCATCCTTTCCCAGATGTTTTCTCCACATTAATCCCATGGCCCTCTCCTCCGGGGTCCTGGCTACCTCCACCCGGATCTCTTTTGCTTTTACATAAAGCGGGATCCTAAGAAGGCCCTGAGAATGAGCAGGGGGAAGCGAGAGGAGGATCAAGGCGAACAAGAGGATTCCCTTAATCCTTAGGCCCGGAATGATGCCTCTCCTTTTCATCCCACTCCCTTCTTTCAATCTGGTCGGCCAGCCTCCGAATCTCATCTCTGATCTTGCCGGTATTCCATTGGATGAATAACACCCAGAGGGGAAGGAGAAGCCAGATGATCAGGAGAATTCCGAGAAAGATGAGAATCGCAATGCCAAGCCCGAATGGAAGTCCCTTAAAAATCTGCTCAACATACCATTCCATCGTTCCACCTATTTCAGATTTATAGTGACTCGAGTTACTTGGGTTATTGAGTTGCTTGGGTTAACCCAATAACACAACAAACCCATTGAACCCAATAAACATGCAATCTGCCGACAGCCTTCTGCGGACTGCTCTCTTTTATTTTTTTTGTTCTCCTCCCAGATTCTTCCTCAGCGTTTCGTTCACCTTTAAAATCTGTTCCACCTCCGAACCGCTAAGTTCCCAGGAATAGTTGTCCTTCCCATCTCTCTTCAACTTGATCTTCACCTCGGGAGGGAGAAGTTCCTCTTTCTCCACCCTCTCTTTCTCGACAATCACCTTGGGAACCGGTAAGACTTCCGGCTTTCCCTGTGGGGGAGAGGGTTTGCCATCACATGCCGAAAGAATGGCCAACACAATACAGATGATAAACAGTCGCATCATGGAATGGACACCCCTTGTAGAAGTAACTCCCCCATTCGCCTCTTAACCCCCCTCTGTCCCCCCTTAATCTAAGGGGAGGTGAGGTGGGGTTAGGCCAAAGATCTTCTAACGGGGTTTACTCCGTTTTAATCAGTTGGCGGCACCCCTTCAAAAAATCTTCCACGGAACCGGTATCCAGGGGGTAGGAGTAATTTTTGGATTGAACCTCTGTCCCCTTTGGAAGATATCCTCCCTGAGTTAATTTCACTTCCACTCTTTCGCCGATCTCCCTGGCCAGTTTCCCGTCGATGAACGAGAAGATATAAATCAGGCTGTTCGGAAAAGGAACGATCGTATCGACAGACCGCACCATCTTCTGGAGCGCATATTTCACGCTCCCCCAGGAGTCATAGCTCAGCGCCGCATCCTTTTTCATCTTCGGATCCCAGAGCTTGATCCGGATCATCGAAAAAGAGAGTCCATCCTTTTCCGCCTCCACCAGCATCGGCTGGATGATAAGCCGGAAGATGTTATTCGCTCCGAGAAGAGGCAGGGTAAAGAGGAAGGAAGTGCCGTAACCGAGCCGGCTCTCGGCCCGGATCAAGCCCTGATGCCCTTCGATGATCTCCTTGGTAATGGCAAGCCCCAGTCCCGATCCCATGGAAATCCCCGTGCTCTGTGCCTGGTAGAAACGGTCAAATACCCTGGGTAAGTCCTCCGGCGGAATGCCAATACCCGTATCGCCCACCAACACCTTCAGGTAGTCCCGGCTCTCCGTGAGCCCCCGGGTATCGATCGTGATCTTCCCGCCGGCCGGGGTGAATTTCATTGCGTTATTGATGAGGTTGATGAAGACCTCCACCAACCGGTTCCGGTCGATCAGGACAGGCGGCATGTCCGGGTCGAGCCGGTTTTCGAATTCGATCCTCTTCTCTTCCAGCATTTGGGATAGAGTGATCGATGCGTCCTCAACGATTTCCGTGAGACGTGCGGATTCAAACTTCAGCTGCAGGCCCTTTCCGGATTCGATTCTCGAGAAATCCAGGAGCGTATCGATCAGGTTTGTCAGCCTGAGGATATTCTTATGGGCGATCCCCAGATACTCTCTCTGATCCTCGGTCAGGGTTCCCCCATGCCCATCGAGCATGAGGGAGATAAACTCTTTGATGACGGTCAGAGGGGTCCGGAGTTCATGCGATACACCGGAGACGAAAATGGACTTTAGGTTGTTGAGTCTTTGAAGCTCTTCGTTGGCGCTTCCCAGTTCTGCTGACTTTTGTTTCAAATCCCTGATGAGTTCTCTCTCGCGGCTCACCCGGTTCAGCTTGGCCATCATCTCGTCGAGGGTAAAAGGCTTATTAAGATAATCGGTGGCTCCGGCAGTCACCACATCGGTGAACGTATAGGAAGCCCCATGGCCGGTCATCGCAATAATGTGGATGTCGGGGAATTCGGACTTCACCTTCTCCATCAGCTCGAATCCGTCCATCTCCGGCATCTTGATATCGGTGACCAGGATGGGAAACGGTTCATTCCGCAGGCGTTCCAGCACCTCCTTGCCGGTTCTCGCCGTCACCGGTTCGAAACCGATATGGCTCACATAGGCGGAAACCATGTCCAGGACCATGGGCTCATCATCGACGATTAAAACCCGCTCTTTCCCCACATCCACCTTCCCTTCGCTTTAAAAGAAGGATATTCTTTTTATTTAACAATTTCAACAAAAATAAATATCCCCTTAACTGATCGATCAATTCTATGGCCTTATTTCTTTTCCCCCGGCTCCTTCTTCCAGTCATTTAAAAAACTCCAGAATCGTTCGGAGGTCCCCTTTGGCAGGTTGAGAAAATGAGTCCCCCCTGGAATCGTATCCTCCGCCAGGTGGAGGTTCATCTCTTTAATTTCTTTGTAAGAAAATCCAATCGCCCGGGCCACTTCCGTAACGGGAAGTCCCTGTTTCAGTTCAATCTGGACTCTCTCGATCTGGAAGGGGTCATAGAACTCTCGATCATCAAGAGAGAAACCAAAGTTTCCAGGATTGGAAAGGATCATCTTTGCTACTGCAATCTTATAGACATATCGCTCTGTCTCCACGGGAAGATCAAGGTAGAAATAGTTCCTCGTCTTCTGAATTTCGATCTCCCTCCGGACTCTATTTTCTCCCGCATTATAGGCAGCCATCGCCAGGGTCCAGCTTCCGAATTCTTCATGGAGGGTTTTCAGGTAAAGAAGAGCGCCCTCCGTTGCCTTGAAGAAATCAAAACGCTCATCGAGGGCCTTGCTTCTCCTCATCCCGTACTTTTCCCCTGTGGAAGGGATAAACTGCCAGATCCCCGCCGCTCCCGAGGAAGAGACGGCCTGGCCCCGGAGACTGCTTTCGGTGATGGCGACATACTTCAGGTCGTCGGGAAGGTTCATCTCTTTCAGTCTTTTTTCAATATGGGGGAAATACCTCCGTGTCCGTTTCATCCATAATAGGATCTGGGCATGGTTATCCATGGCCACGGTAAACTCCCGGTCCAGATTTTCCCAGATATTTCTGTCCTCCAGGGGAATTCTTTCTCCGCACAGGATCACCTCTCTGGGAAGCCGGTAGGAAGAAAGGGGTGGGCGAACCTGAATGTTGTGAACATGTTTTTCCAGGGATGCGATCTCAGAGCGAAGCTTGGAGATAGACTCCTCGAGGTTCTTTATTCTTTCCGTCAACGCCGCATGCTGCTCTGAAGGCGCTTGCTCGATGATGATTTTTTCTGGTTCGGGTACCTTCCCGGAGGATCGATCTGCGGCATGACTCAACGCCCCAAAAGAAATCAATAAAACGAATCCGATCATGGTCAGGCAGTTCATCTCTATTTATCCTCTTTTAAAAAGGGGGATTTCCCCAAATGAATACCACAATTCTCCTTTCTGTTTCAAGGATGGGTTTCCTCCTTTCGACTCTGAAGGCCGAATGTTATAATTGATCCGATGACACATTTTCTTCTCTGCCTCACCATCGTCTTTCTTTTCTTTCCTTTCTCCGGCTGCATGAAGAAAGTCCCTCCTCCCTGGGTTTCAAACATTTCAGCGTTAACACCTCCCATCGGTCAGGAAGAGATTTTCAGAATTCCGGAAGGGGATCGAATCACCTTTAAAGAAGCCCTGGATGACCTCCATCTCGCAAGGGTTATCTTTATAGGGGAAACCCACGATCAGATCGAACACCACAGGATTCAGCTGAAGGTTCTCCGGGGACTGATCGAGAGTGGAAAAGAGGTCGTGATCGGAATGGAGATGTTTCAGAAATCACAGCAGCCCATACTGGATCGCTGGAGCCAGGGACTCCTCGCCGAAGAGGAGTTCCTCCGGGAGGTGCAATGGGAGGCGACCTGGGGAATGGACTATCCGCTCTACAAAGGAATCATGGACGAGGCCAGAGACCGCCGCCTCAAGATTCTCGGTCTTAATGTCCCGAGAGAACTCGTGAGGAAAGTTGCTCAAGCAGGAATGGAGAATCTTTCTGTCGAAGATAAAGAGAGGCTTCCCGGGATGGATCTTGGTGACCGGGAGCATCGGGCTCATATCGAATCCGTTTACAAAGGCCATGAGGGAGGCCTGGCCAGGGATTTTGAAAAATTTTACCAGGCTCAGGTTCTATGGGATGAAGGCATGGCAGAAAATTTGTCCGAATTTTTATCCTCTCCGGAAGGTCAGGGAAAAACCGCTGTCGTGTTGGCGGGAAACGGACATATTGTTCATCGTTTCGGGATACCCAGCCGGTTCTACCGGAGGATGCCCATTCCTTACAAGACCATTGTATTAAAGGAATGGAGCATGGGGATGGGGGATGATCCGATGCTGGCTAAAAGTTCATTGCCCCTGGCCGATTACCTCTGGATCACCCATCCGACTCCGCCTGAAAAGAAAAGGCCGAGAATCGGCATCGTATTAAGAGAGGAAGAAGAACCTCCAGGAGTATGGATTGAACGGGTCATTCCGAAAACCCCTGCAGAAAAAGCCGGACTGCTTCCGGGCGACCGGATCCTTGCGGTTGATGGAAACGAAATAAAGAGGTTAAGGGACCTCCACGACGCCATTGTCCAAAAGGCCCGGGGGAAGAAGATTATCATGATGATTCTTAGAGATTCTTTAGAAAAAAGGATTACAATCACACTTCCCTCTTTAGAAAACTGAGCTTTATTGGAAAGATGAGAATTTGCAGGCTATAATTTAAGCTATTTATTTATCGACCGGGGGTCGATCACAAAACTAAACTTAAGGAGCGAGTATGAATAAACCCGACCACTCAATGACCCGGCGGAGGTTCCTTAAAACAGCCGCAACGGGGTTGGCCTTAACCACTCTTGGAAAACCGTTCTTATTGACTGCCAAAGAAGAATACGATCTGGTCGTCATCTCCGGCCAGCCGGCAGCTGCGACCACCAAGGCCCTGGAAGCGATGGGAGGCATTTCCCGTTTCGTCAACAAGGGGCAGCGCGTTGTCCTGAAACCGAATATGTCCTTTGCCCGTTCTCCTGAAATGGGCGCCAATACCCATCCCCTGGTTGTGGCGACGGTGGCCCGGGCCTGCGTTGATGCGGGAGCCGAACGGGTCGTCGTTCTGGACCATACGCTTGCCAGACCAGAGCTATGCCTTGAACGCTCGGGCATCCGGGAGGCCTGTAAATCCATCAAAGGCGTCCATGTCCTTGCGATTAACGAAAGAAAATTTTTCCGGGAGGTGAAAGTTCCCCAGGGAAAAGTCCTCGAAAATGTGGAGATCATGAGAGAGGTTCTTGATTCACAGGTGTTGATCAACATCCCCACGGCAAAGTCACACTCCGCAACCGGGGTGAGCCTCGGGATTAAGGGACTGATGGGCCTGATCTATGACCGGGAGAGTTTTCACTCTCGATATAATATGAACCAGGCACTGGCAGACCTCGCAACCGTCATCAAGCCCCAGTTGACGATTCTCGATGCGACGAGGGCCCTGGTCACGGGCGGGCCCGGCGGGCCGGGAGAGGTCCAGAAACCCAACCTTGTCATCGCCGGCATCGACCCTGTGGCCGTGGACTCCTATGGCGTCACCGTGGCGCCATGGTATGGCAAAAACTTCAAGGGGAGGCATGTCGAGCATTTGCTTGCCACCTACCAGAGAGGCCTGGGAAAAATCGATACGGATCAGCTTAAAATTTTGAAGGAAAGCGTATGAGAACTCTGATCCAGGCCTTCTCACTTCTTCTTTTTTCGGCCCTCTTCTATCTCGCCACCTACAAACTGCCCGATTGGCTGCCCGCCGACATCTATCTCCGCACCAATCCCCTCCTGGGGCTCAACGCAATTTTTGCGGGGAGGGAGATCATCGGGCGGGCGCTCTGGTCGTTGATCACCCTTGGCGCCACCCTCTTCATCGGCCGTTTCTTCTGCGCCTATGCCTGCCCCACGGGCGCCTCCATCGACTTCCTGGATCGCCTCTTTTTCAGGAAGGAGAAAAGGCCCGGCCTGAAATCCGACACGAACTTAAAAAAGGTAAAATACTTCCTCCTTGTCATTTTTATCGGCGCCGCTGTAACCGGCCTTTCGTTGGCTTTCCTCATGGACCCTTTGGCCCTGCTTACGCGTTTCTATACCTTTTTTCTCTATCCCCTGGTGATTACCCTGGTCAATCTCTCCGCGGACCTATTGCGTCCCCTATTCCAGGTCCTGGGATGGATCACGCTTTCTCATTTTCACTATCCCCAACCCGTGTTTTACATGTCAGCCATCACGCTCCTCATCTTTGGCGGGATCATCGCCCTCAATCGCCTTGCCCCGCGTTTCTGGTGCCGCTATCTCTGCCCCCTTGGAGCCCTGCTCAGCCTGGTCTCACCCCTCGGCCTTTTCAAAAGGAAGGTCAGTCCGGCCTGCACCGAATGCATGAAATGCCGGAAGGCCTGCCCCATGGGAGCCATTCCTGAAGATCCTACGAAGACTGTGCTGGCCGAATGCATTCAATGTAAGACTTGTTCCAATGTCTGTCCCGAGGATGCGATCCGTTTTCCCCCCTCCCTTTCTCTCTCTATGGGGGGAGAATACTCCTCCGTCAACCTGTCCCGCCGCGGATTCTTTTACTCTCTTGCAGGAGGACTGACCTTCGGTTTCCTCGGTTCCCGAACCCCTTTTACCCCTCTTCAGAGCAAATATCAGCTCATTCGACCTCCCGGGGCGATTCCCGAAAACGAATTCCTTCGCACCTGCATCCGGTGCGGGGAATGCATGAAGTCCTGCCTCACCAATACGCTCCAGCCCTGTCTCTGGGAATCGGGGTTCACCGGATTGTGGACGCCGAAGATGGACCTTCGCCTTGCCCCCTGCGATCAGAACTGCAATGCCTGCGGCAAGGTCTGCCCGACCCAGGCGATCCGCTCCCTCCCCCTCGAGGAAAGGACGCACGCCAAAGTCGGCACGGCGATCTTGAAAAAAGAGTTGTGCCTGGTCTGGGCCCAGGACAAACTCTGCCTCATCTGTGACGAAATCTGTCCTTACAATGCCATTGTCTTTCGTCCTGTGGAGGGTTATCGCCGGCCCGTCGTCATCGCCTCCAAATGCAACGGTTGCGGGTACTGCGAACAGCGATGTCCCGTCAAAGGGGAGTCGGCGATTGTGGTCGTGACGGACGGCGAGATTCGTTTGAAGGAAGGATCCTACGTGAGAGAGGCAAAAAGACTCCAGCTTGAATTCAAACCCGACCCCGGCGACGACAAGTTCATCCTGGATGAATCCGGTTTTAAGATCGAAGACAAAAAGAAGGCAGGACCGAAGGGGTTCTTATAGCCAATCATTCATGGGGACCACTCATTACTAAGGAGTCCATACTAAGGAGTCCATAATTGACAAGACATATTCTGTCGTTTGGTTAGACATCACCGCTCACCTCGGTCGCGAGTCGAAGCGACCTGAGCCTGTCGAAGGGTGCGTCCCGCAGCCATTCATGCTTCGACAAGCTCAGCACGAACGGCTGGGGTTCAGTCTCGGTGTCTATACAATTATGGAC
>JAGVBT010000158.1 GCA_020059605.1 Deltaproteobacteria bacterium | reverse complement strand
TACAAACGTGGGTGCCCATTGGCCTGAAGGTTCGCCTCGAAGCCTTTCCGAACGGTTCACCCATGTCCGTTTGGTTTAATTTTTTGCAATGTTAAGGTATACTCTTCAAGAGCCCTATGGTTGATGGACTCAAAGCCGATGAACAAAGTATGGCAGCCCGAGTCAGCCATGAGGCAGAGAAGTTCCGGGTCCCTGGCAACATCCGTTCTCACCTGGGCAGACCATCGCGTCTTAATTCCCTCTGCAATCATTCCCCTGAGGATTTCCTTAGCCCTTTTTTTGCTGGCTGCAAAGTTATCGTCAACAATGAACTTGGTCCCCTTTGATACGGATGCCACATATTTCATCTCCTTCAGCGTTGCCTCAACGGATTTGAAACGGTATCTTCTTCCGAACATCCTGATGACAGAGCAGAACAGTCATAGGGACAGCCCCTCGATGTGGCAACTGGATAGGGATTTGACGGGTTCCAGTTATGAACAAGGGAGAAGTCAGGCTCGGGGAGGTTGTCAAGATCTTCGATAAATTCCCTGGAGGGGTTGTGGACATTCTTCCCGTCTCTGCCCCTGTAGGAAAGGCCTTTGATTCCCGTTAATGCCGGGGTTCCCTTTTCCATGTACTCAAGCAGTTCCACAAGAGAGTGCTCTCCTTCCCCCCGTATGACAAAGTCGGCATATTCCAGGGCCTCATCGGGCAGAAATGTGGGATGTGTCCCACCTATAATCACGGGGATATCCAGGGCCTTTAGCCGTTTCGCCATTCTGTATGCCTTTACCGCTGTGGACGTTATGGTCGAGATGCAGACGAGGTCAGAGCTCTCAATGAATGACCAGTCAGGTTCGGCAACATCCTCAATAAATGCCTTTACTTCGTATCCCCTTTCCCTGAGAATGGTAGAAAGCAACACAGCGCCGAGTCGCGGTATGGGAAATTTGCTGAAGATATGCAGACCGGGTGAGCCCGCTTCGATAAATGAAACTCTTTTGATAATCATCTTATTCTGATTCTATTCGAGAAAATCCTACGATTGCAACCAATTTCTATTCGATAAAATCTTCGAGGCAACCTCATACCGTCTGAAGGTGCAGGTCTTATTGCGTCATGCCCTCGGTTTCCGTCAGATCACTCCCAGTTGTCTTCCCACCTTCTCAAAGGCAGCCAAGACCTTATCCAACTGTTCCTCCGTGTGGGTCGCCATGTAACTTGTCCTGAGGAGCTCTCGTCCTGGGGGGACCGCAGGGCTAATGACCGAATTGACAAAGACACCATTTTCGAAGAGGAGCTTGCACATCTGGTAAGTTTTCATGGTGTCTTTAATAAGGATGGGAATGATCGGAGTTTCGCTCGTTCCTGTATCATACCCGAGCGCTTTAAATCCTTTCAGCATCTTGTGGGTATTTCTCCAGAGCCGGGCTCTTAATTCGGGCTGTTCTTCGATGATGTCCAAAGCGGCGCTCACCGATGCCACCAGGGAGGGTGGGAGACTGGCGCTGAAGATCATCGAGCGACCCAGGTGCTTGATCCAATTGACCACATCTGACGGACCTGCGATAAAGCCGCCGATCGCGGCAAGGGATTTGCTGTAGGTTCCCATGACAAGATCTACTTCGTTTTCAAGACCAAAATGCTCCGCCGTTCCCCGTCCTCCCTTTCCGAGAACGCCGATCCCGTGGGCGTCGTCTACCATGATCCTCGCCCCATAGGCCTTGGCTAAGCTCACAATAGCAGGGAGATCAGCCATATCGCCTTCCATGCTGAAGACGCCATCGACGATGATCAATTTGGCTTTCCCATTACACTTCTCGAGGACGCGCTCCAGAGCTTCCATGTCGTTATGCCGGTATTTCTTGACCTCACCGAAGGAGAGGCGACAGCCGTCAATGATGCTTGCATGATCGTGCATATCGATAATCGCGACATCGTCCCGGCCCACAAGAGCAGGGATCGCTCCCAAATTGGTCTGGTAGCCGGTTGCAAAGACGAGAGCCGCTTCCTTCCGAAAGAACCTGGCCAACTTCTTTTCCAGTTCTTCGTGGATCTCAAGATTCCCATTTAGAAATCGTGAGCCCGCACAGCCGCTACCGTATTTTTCAATGGCCTTGAGCGCTGCTTCCTTTACCCGGGGGTGGTTGGTGAGTCCAAGATAATTGTTAGAACCGATCATGATCACTCTCTTCCCGTTGACCACTACCTCAGAATCCTGCGGGGATTCGAGCTTCCGAAAAAAGAAATAGGAACCACTTTCCTTCAATCCAGATTCATACTCCGTAGCTTTTGCGCACTTTTCAAAGATATCCATGGAGTCCCTCATCTTCGATTATAATCCTTTTCGTTCCCGCACCCGTCAACAGTCAATTTAACAATCGCCAAGGGTTTTTTCAAGACGGTCTCGACATCATCCCCGCCATGATTGTTCCCTTCGAGAGGTTATCACCGAAACATTATAATGTTAGCACTTACCAGAATCTTGAAGCAAACTTCTAAGCCTGGGCAACTCTATCAAATCCTTACGGAGAATGGATCTGTTGCCCCTTAGGATACAATGTCATCCTAAATGTTACACCTCATTGGGTAATGTAAAATCTTTTGTGTAAAAAGAGAGAGGGGTGTTATCCTCTTGGGAAGATTTTGGACAAAATCAAATCCCAATGGAAAGGAGGACACACCCC
>JAGVBT010000116.1 GCA_020059605.1 Deltaproteobacteria bacterium | reverse complement strand
TTTGGACTTCACTGAGAGTGAAGTCCTGTAATGGCTGTTGAACACTCTTCGGAAGAAGAAATGACAAGGTGTTTCAGATGATAGCATCTGTTTTTAATGATTATCAACAACGGGGTTAATAACCTGCCCATACATACCCCCCCTCCATCCCCCCTTAACTGAAGAGGGGAAGAGAGGGGTTTATAAAGGAGAATTATGCGCCGCTTTTTCTTGAGAAGAGAAGAAACCCTTGAATACTGCTTCAATGTGGAGACTTCCGCTCCCCTGAATTCCAATGAGCTTTGGATTTTAAAGCAGCTCCTGGCCAATGGCTTCATATCGGAAAGCATTTCAACAAAATCGAGCGACCCTGATGGAAACCGTGTGGTCGAGCTCGGTCCGCGCATGAATTTTGCGACAGCCTATTCAACGAATATCGTCGCCATCTGCAATACCTGCGGACTCGAAAAGGTGACCCGCATTGAACGTTCCCGGCGATACCGCCTTTCTCCAGAGACGGACACGGAGCGCTTTATCCGGGAACATCACGACCGGATGACAGAATGCGTTTATGAGCGGCCCTTGCAGAGCTTTGAAACCGGGGTCCTCCCGGAACCCGTTTTCGAGATTCCGTTGATGGAAAAAGGGCCGGACGCTCTCCTGGACATACCCGGGCTTGCCATGGATGAGTGGGACAGGAATCTCTACTATGATTACTTCGTTAAAGAAGAGGGAAGAAATCCAACCATCGTTGAAATCAGGGATCTCGATAACGCCAACAGCGAACACTCCCGGCACGGTTACTTCAAGGGGAGGCAGGTGATCGACGGCGCGGTCATGCCCGAGACGCTGATGGAGATCGTCAAGTCGACTTTAAAGGCCAATCCCTCCAACAGCCTCATCGCCTTCAAGGACAATTCGAGCGGGATCAGGGGATATGACTGCTGGACGATCCTTCCCGGACAACCCGGAAAACCGGCCCCCTTCAAGAAGCAGAAGGTGCAGTATCACATCATTTTTACCGCCGAGACGCATAACTTCCCGACCGGGGTCGCCCCTTTCCCGGGCGCTGAAACGGGCACCGGCGGGAGGATCCGCGATATCCAGGCCACAGGCAAAGGGGGCCTGGTGGTCGCCGGAACCTCGGGATACTGCGTTGCCAACCTCCTGATTCCCGGATACGACCTGCCCTGGGAAGACAAATCGCTTCCCTATCCGTCGAACCTCGCCTCCTCCCTTGATGTGGAAATCAAGGCAAGCGACGGAGCCAGCGATTACGGGAATAAGTTCGGCGAGCCGATGGTGCTCGGTTTCACGCGCTCTTTCGATCAAAAACTTCCCGGCGGTGAGCGCTGGGGATGGATTAAAAAAATAATGTTTACGGGCGGCATCGGGCAAATCGATGCCGGGCATATTGAGAAGGACGAGGCTCAAAGAGGAATGCTGATCGTCCAGGTCGGGGGCCCTGCTTACGGGATCGGTGTGAGCGGTGGTTCGGCCTCCAGCAAACTCCAGGGCGAGAATGAGGAGGAGCTCGATTTTAATGCGGTCCAGCGCGGCGATGCGGAGATGGAGCAAAAGTTAAACCGCGTGATCAGGGCTTGCATCGAAATGGGAGAGGGTAATCCCATCGTCAGCCTCCATGACCAGGGGGCAGGCGGGCCGGCCAATGTTCTCAAGGAGCTTGTGGAAAAGGCCGGGGGCAGAATCGAACTACGGCGCATCACGCTGGGCGACCCGACCCTGTCGGTCCTCAAAATTTGGGTGGCCGAATACCAGGAGCGATGCGGTTTCTTGATATCCCACGAAAGAATCGAAGAATTTAAATCCCTCTGCAAAAGAGAGAAAGTCAATTGCGAAATCCTCGGAGAAGTGACGGGGGATGGCCGCTTCGTGGTGCATGACGAGAAGGATGATTCAACGCCTGTCAATCTCAATCTGGCAAAAGTCCTGGGCAACATGCCGCAGAAAACGTTCAGGAATGAAAGAATCGCCCCTTCGCTTAAGCCCCTTGAATTGCCCAGTGATTTGCAGGTGGAAGAGGCATTGTCCCGCGTGCTTCGGAGTTTAACCGTCGGTTCCAAAAGGTTCCTGACCAGCAAGGTCGATCGAAGCGTCACCGGATTGGTTGCGCAACAACAATGCTGCGGTCCGCTTCACTTAACGGTGGGCGACGTGGCGGTAATCGCACAGAGCCATTTCGCATTGACAGGGGGAGCCACCTCGATAGGCGAGCAGCCGATCAAAATGCTGGTCGACCCGAAGGCCGGCGCCCGGATAGCCATTGGAGAGGCGCTGACCAATATCGTCTGGGCGCGCATCAGCGGCATGGAAGATATAAAATGTTCAGCCAACTGGATGTGGGCGCCCAAACTCCCCGGCGAAGGCGCGGCTCTTTACGATGCGGTCACCGCGATGCGGGATCTCATGATCCGGCTGGGAATCGCGGTCGATGGCGGAAAGGACAGCCTCTCCATGGCGACCCGGGTGGGAGATGAAATCGTTAAATCCCCCCGTGAGCTCGTGATTTCCGCTTATGCGACAATGCCCGATATCACAAAGGTGGTCACCCCCGACATCAAACGCCCGGGAAAGAGCCGGCTCATCTTCATCCCGATCGCCGGGGATCAAGCCCGGCTCGGGGGTTCCGCCCTGGCGCAGGTGTATGGACAGATCGGAAACGAATCTCCCGACGTGGATAAACCCGACAGGCTTCGCCGCTTCTTCCATGCCATCCAGAAGCTGATCTCGGAGGATTTGATTCTCGCAGGACACGACATCAGCGACGGAGGTCTCGTAACAACGTTTCTCGAAATGGCCTTTTCCGGAAACTGTGGCTTGGCCATCCGGATGGACGGCCCCCGGAGCACTCTCGAAAGATTTTTTGCCGAAGAGCTGGGAGCCATCATCGAATGTCATTCGGGGGATGTTCCGAAGGTCCTGGAGATCCTTGAGTCTTTCCTCCTTCCCCCGACCCTCATCGGAGAAACAACGGAAGAGAAGAAGATCCACGTGACCTACAACTCTCAGGCGGTTCTTGAATCGGACATGCGAGCCCTTCGCCAGGTTTGGGAGGAAACTTCCTATCGTATCGAGCGACTCCAGATCAACCCCCAATGCGCCGACGAGGAGAGAAAAAACATCTTCGACCGCAAAGGCCCAGGGTATGTCATTCCTTTCAAACCCGGACAGACGCCGGCGCCGATTCTTGAAGCGAAAAAGAAACCCGAGGTAGCCATTCTCCGGGAAGAGGGAAGCAACGGCGACCGCGAGATGACCTCCGCCTTTTACCAGGCGGGGTTCAGCCCCTGGGATATCACGATGACCGACTTGATCCATGGACGAATCTCCCTAAAGCGGTTCAGGGGACTCGTGACCGTGGGTGGATTCTCTTACGCCGATGTGCCGGAAAGCGCCAAAGGATGGGCGGGTGCGATCCGATTTAATGAAAGGCTCAGGAAAATGTTCGACGATTTTTATCACCGTCCCGACACATTTTCCCTTGGGGTTTGCAACGGATGCCAGCTCTTTGCGCTTCTCGGATGGGTGCCCTGGCGTGGAATTCCGGACCACGAACAACCCAGGTTCGTTCAAAACCGGTCAGGACGCTTCGAATCCCGCTGGGTGGCCGTGAAGATTTTAGACAGTCCGGCGATCATGTTCAAAGGCATGGCCGGTTCAACGCTCGGGGTCTGGGTGGCTCATGGCGAAGGGAGGCTCCATTTCCCCCAACCCGCGCTGATGGACGAGGTCAAGGCCAAAAAACTTGTCTCGCTCGTCTTTGTGGATGATGAGGGCCGGACCGACGGGGAGATATCGCAAAGCTATCCTTTCAATCCGAACGGGTCGCCCTTCGGGATCACGGGACTCTGCACGCCTGATGGGAGGCACCTGGCGATGATGCCCCATCCGGAGCGGGCATTTTTGAAATGGCAATGGGCATGGATGGACCCGGATCTGAACGACGGCCTCAAGGCATCCCCGTGGATTCAGATGTTCCAAAATGCGAGAGCGTGGTGCGACACGGAGGCCTTCTGACCGCACAATGGGAAAAACAGCCGAAAATCACCGTCGGGGTCATGGACCGGCAGACCGAAGTTTTCGGCCATTTTAACGGAATCTTCCGGGGAAACGGCTTTGGTCCTGTTTCAGGGAGGTTTTCAGCACAGGCGGCCGAGGGGTCGATTGTGCTCTTCGATGAGACCCGGCGCCAAATCATTCGCTCTCCTTCCATCAGGCTCAAGGCCGGGAAAAGATCTCTCTTTTCGCTTTTTAACGTCACCATCGGAAATCGCTTTCACTGGGAAAGGACGGAAGACCAGGCCTTTCAGGGCGATTTGATTCTTCATCTGCGCGATGATGGAACCATGGCCGCCATCAACGAAATCCCCCTCGAAGATTATCTAATGAGCGTGATCTCTTCGGAGATGAACCCTGCCGCTCCGTTCGAATTTCTGAAGGCCCATGCCATCCTGTCGCGAAGCTGGCTACTGTCCGCCCTGCGCCGAAAAAAGAGAGCAAACTCCGTTCCTGACGAACCACGAATAAGACCCGAATTTTCCAGGGAGGCCCCCGGGGGAGAGGTGGTTCGCTGGTATGACCGTGAGGATCACGAATTTTTCGATGTCTGCGGCGACGACCACTGCCAGCGCTACCAGGGCATTGCCAGACTCGTCTCCCGGCATGCCGAAGAGGCTGTGCGCGAAACGCACGGCAGGGTGATCACCTATCTCAACCAGATCTGTGATGCCCGGTACTCGAAGGCCTGCGGGGGACGGACGGAAAATTTTGACACGGCCTGGGATGACCGGCAGGTGCCTTATCTCGTGAGCGTCCCGGACGCCCCGACTCCCCATCCGCCGATCCGGACCGAACAGGAAGCCTCCGCCTGGTTTTTGTCATACCCAGAGGCTTACTGCAAGACAAGCGATGAAAGCCTTCTCGAAAAAATCCTCCCGGATACGGATCGTGAGACGAAAGCCTTTTTTCGCTGGAAGGTCCGATATTCCCGGAAAGAACTGGAAGAGATCCTGGGGGAAAAATCAGGCGTTGATTTCGGCTTGCTTCAGGATATTACCCCCCTTTACCGTGGTCCCTCCGGCCGGATCTCCCGGTTGAAAATCACGGGCTCAAAGAGAAGCATGGTTGTCGGCAAGGAGCTCGAAATCAGGCGCTGGCTCTCCAGGAGCCACCTTTACAGCAGCGCCTTTCTCGTGACCGCTGAAGCCGGCGCTTTCACGTTTCACGGCGCCGGCTGGGGGCATGGCGTGGGACTCTGCCAGATCGGCGCCGCTGTCATGGCAACCCGGGGATATTCAGCAGAGGAAATCCTGAGGCATTATTTCACGGGCGTGGAGATAAGAAAAATGTATTGAGGGTTCAAGGATTCGAGAGATCGAGGGTTCCAGTGAAGGATTCAAGAATAGAGATTTTAGAATAAACCTACCCCTTGAACCTTAGACCACTGGACCCCTTGAACCCTTTAGGTATTAAAGAGGCATGCTGACACAAAAATCGACATCGCGAAATCCATGGGCATGGGTTCCCTCTTTGTATATTGCCGAGGGAATTCCTTATACCCTGGCGATGACGGTTTCCGTCGTCCTTTACAAACGCCTGGGAATCTCGAATACGGACATCGCCCTTTACACCAGCTGGCTCTATCTTCCCTGGGTCATCAAGCCGATCTGGAGCCCCTTCGTCGATCTTTTCAGGACGAAACGCTACTGGATTCTCCTGACGCAGCTCATCATCGGGGCGACCCTCGCCTCTATTGCCTTCACTATCCCGGCCTCCCTCTTCTTCCGCTACACCCTTGCATTCTTCTGGCTGATGGCCTTCAGTTCGGCAACCCACGACATCGCTGTGGACGGCTTCTATATGCTGGGGCTCACGGAGCCTCATCAGGCCGCTTTTGTGGGAGTGCGAACCACTTTCTACCGCATCTCCATGATCGCCGCCCAGGGCGGGATAGTCATCCTTGCAGGCTTTCTCGAAGGCATGGGATATCCCATTCCCGTTGCCTGGTCGTTTGCCTTTTTTGCGGCGGCCGGCGCCTTTCTGGCGCTCCTCCTCTACCATGCCTTGGTCCTTCCCTTCCCGGTTTCAGACCGTCCGGCAAACTGCGATCCTTCCGGTTCATTCACCCGGGAGTTCCTCCACGTCTTTCTTCTCTTTTTCAGAAAGAAAGGCATCGTTTCCATTCTTGCCTTCCTCCTTTTCTACCGTTTTGCGGAAACCCAGATCGTCAAGATCGTCGCGCCTTTTCTCCTCGACGATCGTTCATCAGGCGGCCTTGGGCTGACCACGACGGAGGTGGGAATCATCTATGGGACCGTGGGGGTTATTTCTCTCATGATCGGGGGGCTTCTCGGGGGTTATGCCGTTTATCGAAATGGGCTCAAGTGCTGGATCTGGGTCATGGTTTGTGCCGTTCATCTGCCGGACCTTGTCTATGTCTATCTCTCGCAGGCCCTGCCGAATCATTTATATCTGATCAACCTCTGCATTGCCGTCGAACAGTTCGGTTACGGATTCGGTTTTACAGCCTACACCATGTTCATGATCATGGTCTCGGAGGGAAAGTACAAGACGGTTCACTACGCCATGGCCACGGGGATCATGGCTTTAGGGATGATGGCGCCGGCCATGTTTAGCGGTTGGCTCCAGGAACAGATGGGTTACCAGAACTTTTTCCTCTGGGTGATGGCCGCAACCATTCCGGGATTCATCGTAACAGCGCTCATCAAGATCGATCCGGAGTTTGGAAAAAAAGGAGATGAGGTGATGGGGTCATAGGGAGATGGGGAGTAAACCAGGACAAACGGATTCTTTCACCCTATCTCCCCATCTCCCCAATTATTTTTATGAAAAGGCGGCGATTTAAAACAGCGTTTATTCCCGGGGCAGGCCTTGGTGCCCGACTCCAGCCCCTGACGGAGCGATGTCCGAAGCCCCTCCTGGAGATCGGGGGACGCCCCATCATCACCTATGCCATGGACCATCTCATGAAAACCGGCGTGGATCGCTTCATCGTCAACACCCATCATTGCCCGGAAATCTACTTCCAAAAGTTTCCCGGCCATCGATGGCAGGGCGTGCCGATTGTCTTCTGCCATGAGCCGGTTCTTCTTGACACCGCGGGAGGGCTTAAGAACACCGAAGATCTTCTGAAGGAAGATGAAAACATTCTCTGCTATAACGGCGATATCATCGCCGATCTTCCCTTGCAGAGATTAAAGGATGAGCACGACCGGAATCGACCGGAGGTCACGCTTGTACTTCGAAGCAGGGGACCGCTCCTTAACGTGAACATAAACGGGAGCGGTGAGATCTGCGATCTCAGGCACAGCCTTGGAAATCCGGGAGCCCGAAGTCTTCAATTCACAGGGATCTGTGCCGTAGAGACGTCGTTCCTCCGTTTTCTTGAATCTGGTAAAATCGAATCCATCATCCCTGCCCTCACCAGGAGGATCGTTCAAAAACCCGGATCGGTCCGTGGAGTCGTCATTGACGAAGGCAAGTGGCGCGACATCGGGTCCGTCGAAGCCTACCAAGAGATGGCAAAGCGCATGGAGCAGAGCGCATAGCGTAAAAATAAGCAAAGGGCTGAGGGTTTTTGATCAATGACTCCGCAATCCGAAATCCGAAATCCGAAACCTGAAGAGATGATTCGTTTTGCCCGGAAGGCCCTGGGACTTTCAGGGTCTGTTTCCATCGAGATTTCTCCCTTGGGGAGGAGAGGTTCGGACCGGACTTTCTCCCGGCTGAGGTGGGACTTCAAGCATTCCGCCATCCTGATCCACTACGACCCGGGGCGCATAGAGAATTCTTTCTATGCCGACATCGCCGTTTTTCTCCATGGCATCAGCATACCGGTCCCACGGTTGATCCGGCATGACCCGGTCCGCTGTCTCATTCTTTTCGAAGACCTCGGGGACCAGGATCTCTGGTCTTTCCGGGAAGCGCCATGGGAAACCCGGCGGGCCCTTTACCAGGAAACGCTGGCCATTACGCACCGGCTTCACTCCTTCCCGGAAAAGGACTTTCCCTCGACGAAAGCAAGGCTCATGGAGGAGTTTGGTCCCGGTCTCTACTGCTGGGAGCGCGACTATTTCCGGGATCATTTTGTTAAGGAGGCCTGCGGGATTGGGCTTGCCCCCTCCTTCGAGGAAGAACTCGAGGAAGAGCTTTCCGCTTTAGCAAGGCGGCTTTCAAAAACAGGGCGCTCGCTTGTCCACCGGGATCTTCAGTCTCAGAATGTGATGATCCGCGAGGAGAAACCCTATCTCATCGATTTCCAGGGAATGCGGTTCGGAACCTTCTTTTATGATCTTGGCTCTCTTCTTTGCGATCCTTATGTCGAATTCAAAAGGGATCAGAGGATGGACTTGCTTCTCTATTATTACAACCTTTCCAAGCAGGACTTGAACTGGGAAGATTTTCAGAAGATGTTCTGGGAAGCTTCGGCACAGCGCCTCATGCAAGCCCTCGGGGCTTATGGATTTTTAGGCCTGAAGAAAGGCCTGAAGGCTTTTCTGGATCATATCCCCGCCGGACTCCGAAATCTTCATCTTGCAACTTCAAGGACCGCCCATCTTTCCCGGCTCCGGCAGCTGTCAGCGGATTGCCAACAGATCCCTCTGTCGGCCGGCCAAACAGGTTTCCATATAACAAGATAGACCTGACAGTTCCATAACCGGCCATGGGTAAACCGCTCTCCAAGGCTTCGAATGGCGGTTAATCGGATGTCTTAATGGAATGGCCAGACTTCACCTAATGTGAACTCCAGT
>JAGVBT010000144.1 GCA_020059605.1 Deltaproteobacteria bacterium | reverse complement strand
TTGTTTGCCCCCTTTACCGTCCAATGCATTCCGGACTGTTTGAGCCGTTGGCCAATCACCGTTCGACAACCCGCCTCTACCACTCCGGAGCCTACGAATAAGCTTTGCCTTCTAAAGTCCGCGTAACGCATTCTGGCCTTGTTTTTGTCAAAATAGGCGATCTCACCCTCCAAGATTTCCTTCTGTTCGGGGGTGGAGACCACCAGGCGCTGGATCGCCTTAATGACCTCTTCTACTTTCCCTTCATCTAATTCCTTGTGCCGCCTCTCTGTCCACTGATTTAATTTCTTCTGATGGCTACCAAAGGCTGCCCGGGCAGCAGTCCAGTAATGTTGCCTTGCATGATAAAGATCGATGATTTGAATCGCTCCATAAAAGTGTTCCTCTGTAATATTCCATATCCAGGGAGCAGCATCTCCAATGACACAAACTTTTTGAGCCCGCTCTAATCCCCGACCCAATGCCTCTTGGTAAATCCTATTGCCAAAGGTCTCCGTCCCCTCAATGGCCCCGACATAACTGGTCGAATCCTCATCCCGTTTCGGATAGCCTTTTTCATCGACGGTGGTCTGGGTAAAGACACAACCTAACTTGGCCTCTCGGGTCTTGGCTTGCCCTTGTTGTCCCTTGCCCTTTCGATTCGCCGTCTCTGCCTTGACCACAGGCACCCCCGTCCCATCCATGCAAATATAGATCGTCCCAACGGGCCGAAGAGGGACAATCTTGCCCGATAGAAACTGGCTACCTTCCCTTTGGTAAAACCCCTCCACCTCTTCTCCTATTTGATGAGAAATCCTTTCAATGGCTTTGGGACCCACTTCGATGCCTGCCATCTCCTTGATGTCCTCGTGTCCCAACCCGAAGGGCCGATAGGCCCCTACTCTTGCCATCATCCGCCTCACTCCAGGACTAAAGGAGGTTTCTGCAATGTCCAAAGCCACATCCTTCGGGCAATACCCCTCTCCAGAATCCTGATCATAATAGTAAGCCCGTTGTACAATCACGGGACCCAGAACGGTCAGCAGGTTCTTGTCCCGATACTCTTTGAATTCAAATATCTCCCCCTTTTCGGAACGTATCGTTCTCCCTCGGTAATCACCCCCGTCGGAATTGATCAATCTCTCCAGGAGCTTGCTGCCTACTGAATGCATGGAAGAACGAATATGAACCTCCAAAGCCTCCAGGTCAACGTGGCCTTGTCTCTCTTTGTCTCTCAAAGATAAAATGACCAGACGGCTTAACTCCTTTTCGATCTCTTCCTGAAGATCATTTGTAATTTTTTTTTCAACGCCTCCCGTTCATCTTTGTCTTGTATCTCGACAACAGGCCGCAAATTACTGATCTTCTCGTTCAGTTGAACAAGCTCTTCGCAAAGCCTCCGAAATTCCCGATACCTCACAGTCTCTTCCATGTACTTCTGTAACTCCTGACCCAATCTCAAGCCTTTCGCATAGCTTTTGCCCTTGATCGTCGTGTTCCACAGATACTGGGGACCATGGCCCAAGCGCCCTGGCTTGGCGCAAGCGCAGTTTTTCTTTCCGCACTTTCGATAATTAACCGAAATGATCCCGCGCCTGAAATCCCCGATCTCTTCCAACTTCTGGTACAAAGACTTTCTCTTGGCCTCCAAGCTTTCCAGTGTCTCCTCCATAGCCCACCTCCTATAATCTGTATGCTTATCAAGCATTCAGATTATAGGCCAAATAAAAAGAATTGTCAAATCTGCCCATATTTTTGTCGCAGACCCCTTCAGAATGGTAGGAAGGGAAAATCGTTAAAAATAGGTTATAATTAGTTTTTTGAAAAAGTCCAGAAATCTCTGATTCCATCCCTGCCTGCCGGTAGGCAGGGATTTTGAAACGATTACACGGATTGTAGAGGTCTCTGCTAAGGATTTGAAGGGTTTTTCAGAGACCTCATAATGGTTTTGACTTCTCTGAGAGGTTCCTTTATTCCTTAAATACCGCTTTGAGAAAGACGCAAGATTTCTAAAACAAATCCATGAAAAACATACGGAATTTCAGCATCATCGCACACATCGATCACGGAAAATCGACCCTGGCAGACCGCCTCATTCAATATACCGGCATGGTCAACGAACGAAACTTCAAGAACCAGATCCTGGATAATATGGACATCGAGCGCGAGCGGGGGATCACCATCAAGAGTCAGGCTATTTGCCTACCCTATCAGACTAGAGACGGAGAGGAGTATATTCTCAATTTAATCGATACGCCGGGTCATGTCGACTTTTCTTACGAGGTTTCCCGCTCCCTGGCCTCTTGTGAAGGCGTCCTTCTTCTGATCGATGCGGGTCAGGGTGTGCAGGCTCAGACGATTGCCAATCTTTATCTCGCCATGGAAAATAACCTGGAAATCATCCCGGTTATCAATAAGATCGATCTTCCCACGGCAGATGTGGACCGGGTGAATGAACAGATCGATTCGGAGTTAGGACTGGACCCTTTCGGTTCTCTAAAATGTTCGGCCAAAGAAGGGATAGGGATCGAAGAGATTTTTGAGGCCATTGTCAAGAGAATCCCTTCTCCGAAAGGCGATCCCGAAGGACCGCTGGCCGCCTTGATCTTCGATGCCCAGTATGATCCTTTTCGTGGGACAATCATCCACTGCCGGGTCTTTGACGGGACCGTGAAGCCTGGAGATTTTATCCGTTTGATGTCCAATCAGGCAACTTATAAGGTCGAGGAGGTAGGGCGATTCCTGCTCGCCAGAGAAAAACGGGACAGGATCTCCGCAGGAGAGGTGGGTTACATTTTTGCAGGAGTCAAGACGGTGTCGGACGTGCACATCGGCGATACGCTTACGCTCGATGACCGGCCCTGCGATAAGCCCCTCCCCGGCTTTAAGGAATTCAAGCCGGTGGTCTTCTCTTCCATTTATCCCATCGCTCCGGAAGACTACGAAGACCTGGCCGTTGCCCTTGAGAAATATAAGTTGAATGATGCGGCCTTTGTCTATCAGAAAGATTCGTCGATTGCCTTGGGACAGGGCTTCCGATGCGGGTTTCTCGGCCTTCTCCATCTCGAAATCGTCCAGGAAAGGGTGGAACGGGAATATGATCTTTCCATCATTCTCTCCGTTCCAAGCGTGCGTTACCGGTTTACATTGAAGGACGGAAGCATCATCTTCGTCGATAATCCTGCTCACTACCCGGATTCTCTTTCCATTGAAAAAGGAGAAGAACCCTATATTCGCGCCATGCTGCTTTTTCCGGAGAGATATCTCGGCTCTGTGATGAAACTCTGCATGGAGAAGCGAGGGGAAAACTCAAGGCTTGGTTACCTGGGTCCGGGCCGCGTGGAGCTAAGTTATGAGATGCCTCTGGCCGACGTGATTTATGATTTTTATGATCGTTTCAAATCCGTCACCCAGGGATACGGGTCCTTTGACTACGAGGTCCTTGACTACAGAGAGAGCACCCTGGTCCTGGTGGACATCCTGGTCAACGGCGAGAAGGTGGATGCCCTGTCACAAATTGTCCATCGCGATCAAGCCCGTCCCCGTGCCCTGCGGGCCTGTGAAAGATTGAAGGAAGAAATTCCTCGGCAGATGTTTAAGATAGCGATTCAGGGAGCGATCGGCGGAGAGATCATCTCCCGTACGACGATCTCTCCCTTTCGTAAGGATGTGACGGCAAAGTGTTACGGAGGCGATATTACCCGCAAGCGAAAGCTTCTCGAGAAGCAGAAGAAAGGCAAAAAGAGGATGAAGACGATCGGGTCGGTCTCCATCCCCCAGAGCGCCTTTCTTGCGGTTTTAAAATCGGACACGGATAATTAAAAAAACAAGTAATCAGTTATCAGTGATCAGTAGGCAGAAGGCAGTAAGCAGAAGTACTCGAACCCTGGAACCCTTGAATCCTTGAACCCTAATTAGGCTTCCCATATGAACTCGGAGAAGATTCCCGGTCTCTATATCCACATTCCTTTTTGCCTGAGTAAATGTCTTTATTGCGATTTCTATTCGTCGACGTCCATCTCTGCTGTCCCTGATTTTCTAAATGGACTCTTCAAGGAGATGGAGATGTATCTTAACCAATTTAACCCTTTTGACACGGTCTACATCGGCGGCGGAACCCCCTCTCTTCTCAGCTCCAAGCAATTGGAAAACATCCTGATAAAAGCACGGAAAAATTTTGATCTGATATCGGATGCAGAAATCACCATCGAGGCTAATCCGGCTGATCTTAACCGATCTTTCCTTGAATCGATCCGTGAGATTGGCATCAATCGAATCAATATCGGCGTCCAATCTTTTGATGAGAAGGCATTGAACTTCCTGGGAAGAAGGCATTCCGTGAGGCAAGCCTTTTCTTCGGTTGAGGCCTCAAGAAAAGCCGGGTTTAAGAATATGGGGTTGGATCTGATCTATGGTATCCCGGGGCAGGACATGGAGTCATGGCGCGACACCCTGAAGCAGGCGCTCGTTTTCTCACCGGAACATCTCTCCTGTTATCAATTAACCCTTGAGGCAAAAACGCCCCTGGGGATAAGACACCGAAAAGGAGAATTTTCCGTCCCCGTCGAAGCATTGCAGCTTGAATACTTTACGAAGACCTCCGAACTCCTCGAAGATGCCGGGTATATTCATTACGAAGTGTCGAACTTTGCAAGAGGACACGAGCATACCTCTCGGCACAACCAGAAATACTGGGACCACTCCCCTTTTCTCGGCCTTGGTCCTTCGGCCCACTCCTTCCAGGGAAATCAACGCTGGTGGAACCGTCGTTCTCTTGATCGATACCTCGCAGCGGTTCACGAAGGGAAACGCCCTGTTGAAGACACGGAGATTCTGACCATGGAGCAACTCCGGCTGGAAGCGCTCTATCTCGGCCTCCGGACAAAAAAGGGGATTGCGCTCGAGGATTTTAAAACCCGTTATCATTTCGATCTCTTCGCTGAAAAAAAGGAGATCTTGACAAAACTCGTGGAAGAGGGATTGATCTCCATCCGGGGCGATCAACTCGTCCCAACCCAATCAGGCTTTGCCCTGGCCGATCGACTTTCCCTGATTTAGAGCCTGCAGAGGTACGGTTCAAATGGAGAGAGGACGAGAGCCCCGTCTTTCCGTCTCCCTGCTTTTTAATTCGGCCCTCCTGATCTTGCCGGTGGTTGTCTTGGGCAGTTCTTTTAAAAACTCCACCTCCCCCGGACATCTGCGGGATTCCAACCGTTGCCCAAGGTACCCCAAAAGCTCCCGCGAAAGGTCCTCCGAAGGCGAATGAGGGGAACGGAGGGCAACAAAAGCCTTGATCCTCTCGCCTACCCCCTCCTCCGGGATGCCGATCACGGCGGCTTCCATCACCGCAGGATGTTCAAGGAGGATTTTCTCGATCTCCAGCGGCGCCACGTTCTGCCCGGCGCTTTTGATGATCTCCTTGTCTCTCCCGATGAACCAGAAATACCCCTCCTCATCCCGGTAAGCTTTGTCTCCTGTAAAATACCAATCTCCCCGGAATGCCCTGGCCATCGCCTGGGGGTTTTTCCAGTATTCCAGCATCAATCCTGGAGGTCTTTCGGGTTTGATCTTCAGCGCGACATAGCCTTCGGTCAAGGGAGGCATCTCTCTTCCCTCCTCATCCACCACGGCCATGGTATGGCCGGGGGTTGGAAGGCCGATGGACCCATACTTGATCGGCTTGCATCGAAAATTGGCGAGAAGGGCCACTGTCTCCGATTGTCCGTAAAACTCGTAGAGGTCCAGTCTTGTTCCTTCTTTCCAGGCTTTTACGATTTCGGGAGTCAAGGGCTCTCCTGCGCAGAGGCTAAACCGAAGATTCTCGAGATCAAACCCCCTGAGATCTTCCTGGATGAGCATGCGATAGACGCTCGGAGAGGCGCAGAAGGTGGTCACCCCGAACCGTTCGATCACGCCGAGGGTGATCTTCGGGTTAAAACCACCGACGGGATTTCTCTGCAGCACTGCGGCCCCGCAGATCCATTGGCCAAAAAGCTTTCCAAATGCGGTCTTGGCCCATCCGGTGTCCGCCACCGCCATATGAAGGTCCGTGGAGCGGAGGTCGTCCACATATTTTGCCGTCACGATATGGGCCAGGGGATAGGCGTGGGTGTGAAGGACCATCTTGGGATACGATTCCGTCCCGGAGGTGAAAAAGATCAGGAGCGGATCTGTGCTTTTTGTTCCGGCCACGCCCTTCCGGTTCAGTTTGGGCGAAGCGCTGTTCATCGCTCCCTCATATTCGGTCCATCCGTGGCACCGGCCTCCCACGACGATCGCCTGTCTGATCGAGGGACATTCATGTTTCACTTCTGCAATCTTGGTGACCTCTTCCAGGGTGGTGATGGCTAAAATGGCCCCGGATTGGTTGAGCCTGAACTTGACATCCTCCGACGTCACCAAGACGGAAGTGGGCATAGGGACCACTCCTAATTTAATCATGCCCATCATGGCCACATACCATTCCGGGATACGGGGAAGCATCAGCAGAACCCGGTCGCCCTTCTTGATCCCCATGGTTAGCAGGACATTGGCAAACTGATCGGAAAGCCTCATCAAATCGTAGAAGGTGTGGCGGACCGCATGAAGGCCAGTGTCATCGACCGAGATGAGGGCCAGCTTGGTCCGGTCCTCGGCCCACCGGTCAATCCCGTCAAAACCGAAATTGTAATATTCAGGGACCTCCCATTTAAATTCACGGTAGGTTTTTTCGTAATCGACCAGGTTGGGGGGTGGATTTATCATGGGATCACCTTGCTTACCGAAGGAGTTTGATTGCTTTCTTCCCGGTGCGGACGGGCGCGCAGATAGAGGAGCCGGTTTAGCCCTGAGAGTTCATCTCCTCTACCAAGAAAGGGGTACAGACCATTCCCTTGCTCATCTTCTTCACCCAGAATCTGACCATGGGGATCGTTTTCCCTTCCAGGTTCACAATGCTCGGAAGCTCTTCGGCAAAAGTGATGTCGCTGCCGTTAAATTCATAGTAGAGGGGATTGCTGCCATAAGGATCCGGCACCAAAATCACCTTGTTGGGATGATAGGGGTGCTTGAGGGGCGATCCGGAAAAAGGAACATGGGTTCTTCCCAATCCCTTCAAATTTTTTGGCCTTTCATAAGCCTCTATTTCAAACTTCTTAACCTCTTGCGGAAAGTTCTTGGTCTGCATCGTGCCTTCTCCTTAATGTTTTACTTCAATCTTCGCCCCCTGACATCACATTCATCCGCTCCATCTCTTCCATTTCGAGGGCAAGAAATTCCCACAACTGGGTGAGCTGGCTGACCTGCTCCCGGGCCTGCTTATGAGCCTCCACCGTTTCGAAAGTTTCTCTCGGATTGAGGTAGAGATTGGGGTCGGAAAGTTTTTGATTCAGAAGATCCAATTTCTGTGTGACTTCCTGAAGGGACTTCTCCGCTTCAAGGAACTGTTTTTCGAGGCCGGAAAACCGTTTCCGGAATTGATCCATCTCCTGTGCCCTCTTCCGCCTCTCCTCCTTAACCCTGGAGGAAGGTCTCTTCTTTACGGGTTGGGGCAATTCACGCCTGCCTGCTGAAAAGCCGCACTCCGGCGTGGACGCACGAATGGTCCCTACTTCTTTCTCAGATGGAGTACTCTGTTTTTTATAGAGGTAGTCGTCATAATTTCCTATATAGACATTTGGGATCCCCTGGTCGACCTCGATCACCTTGCTGGCGATTTGATTGATGAGATGGCGGTCGTGGGTGATCAGGCAGATCGTCCCCTGGAACTGTTTCAAAGCCATCTCCAGCACATTTCTCGATGCAATATCCAGGTGGCTCGTGGGTTCATCGAGAAGCAGGAGATTGGCAGGTTTGAGGAGCATCTTTGCAAGGACCAGACGGCTTTTCTCGCCGCCGCTCAGGACGGAAACTTTTTTCTCGATATCATCCCCGCTGAAGAGAAAGGCCCCCAGGAGGGTCCGGAGTTGGGTCTGGCTCTCATCCGTGGCAATGGAGAGGAGTTCCTCATAAACGGTGTTGTCAGGACGGAGGAGATCGAACTGGTGCTGGGCAAAGTAGGCGCGTGTTATGTCCTTTCCGGGGAGAACGTCTCCTTTGTCATAATCGAGAACACCGGCCAATATCTTTAACAGGGTGGATTTGCCCGCCCCGTTGGGGCCGACCAGGGCAACCTTGTCTCCCCGGAAGAGGGCGAGGTCGATTCCCCGATAGACCACGGTCTCTCCGTAACTCTTGTGAAGATTCTTCACCTCGATGACCCTGTGGCCGCTTCTTGTGGGGGAAGGAAACTCGAAATGGATCTCTCTCCTCTCTTTGGGCAGTTCAATGCGTTCGATTTTTTCCAGCATCTTGATCCGGCTCTGGACCTGGCTCGATTTTGTGTTCTTGGCTCGAAACCGCTCAATAAACCTTTCTGTCTGTTCGATCTTCTTCTGCTGGGTTTTGTAGGTCGCCTCGAGAATCTCTCTCCGGCTCTCTTTCTCCGTGAGATAGCGGTCATAGTCGCCATAATAGAGGTCGATCTTTTCACCCTCGATCTCCGCAATTCGATCGATGAGGTGGTTGAGAAAGACCCGGTCGTGGGAGACAATGACGATGGCCCCGGGGTAGCCGGCCAGGAAATTCTCAAGCCAGACGAGGGATTCGAGGTCGAGGTGGTTGGTCGGCTCGTCGAGGAGGAGAAGGTCGGGCGACTGAAGGAGAATTTTTGACAGGGCGATTCGCATGAGCCAGCCCCCGCTCAGTTCATCGGTCAGCCGGTTGAAATCCCTCTCCCTGAAACCCAATCCGTTGAGGATCTGTTTGGCCTCGGCCTCTAGGCCATATCCCCCGAGAAGAGTGTATCGCTCCTGGAGTTTTCCGTATTCCTTCGCCAGTTTCTCCTGAGTCTTCGGGTTGTCGATCGAAGAGAGTTCTTCCTCCAGTATCCTCATCTTATCCTGAAGGGAAAGGATCGTCGGAACACTTTTTAAAACTTCTCCCAGAACCGTATCTCCCCGAAAGGAGATCACCTCCTGGGGAAGGTGGCCCATCTTGACTCCCTTCGCAATGAGGATCTCTCCGCTGTCAATCGACTCCTCCCCGAGGATCATCCTGAAGAGGGTCGTTTTCCCGGAGCCGTTCGGACCGATCAGGCCGATGCGGTCCCTTGCTCCGATCTGGAGTGAGCAGTCTTTAAAAAGAACCCTGCCCCCGAACTGTTTCTGAACATGGTTGAGCGTAATCATAAGTGATGGTTGATGTGGATACGAACCTGACCTCTCTGGATCTTATCAGACATCCATTTGATGAGAAGTTTTTTCATCAGGACCCGGGTCCACGGGATGAGGAGAAACAGCCCGAACAGATCGGTCAGGACTCCGGGGGTGAGAAGGAGGATGCCTCCGATGAGGATCATCACGCCATCGATCAGGTTGGAAGCGGGTATCCTTCCCTCTGCCATCTCCTGTTGCATCTTTCTCAGAACGGAGAGACCCTGCCATTTTGCCAGCGCCGCACCCGCAACGCCGGTGACAATCGTGAGCATGATGACCTCAAGGGTTCCGATAGCCTTCCCGATCTCAATGAGAAGCATCAATTCCACCAGTGGAGTAATAATAAATACGAAGAGGAGTTTGCCAAACATAGTGCGTTTAGGAAAAAGGGTTTTGTAACATTAATGGGTTGCAAGCAGAGGCGTCAAGGGGTGGTGTTTAAGCGATCCAAAGAATTTTTACTTCTCCCTCCACTTGTTTAAATTCCTCATCTCCTGTGACCAGTTCAGCCTTGCGAAGTTTTGCCAAGGCCGCAGCAAAACAATCGCCGTAAGACATCTTTTTAATCGCTTTGAACTCAGCGGCCTGTTTGGTCAGTTCTAAATCCGCAGAAATGATCTGGATTGGGAGGGTTGAGATGAGTTGTGCCACTGCTTCGGCTCGCTCCCGGCCTGCTTCTCTAAGAGTGATATAATAGACTTCTCCCCAGTTCACTACTGAGAGAAGAAGGGCTTTCCCCGAGTCTCTCCCTACTCGGAAAACTTCGATCATTTTTTCAGCCCCGTTTTCTTTCTCAAGATAAGCGATAAGACTATAGGAGTCTAACACTCTGAGTGCTGGCCTCATAATGCCCGCTCCCTTGCCTTTTCTTCCTTTAGGGCCTTGAGTAGTTTCCCCTTTGTCCCTGTTATCCCTGCCATGCTTCGAATGTATTCATCCGTAATGGGTTTGATAATGATTTCTCCATTTCTTTCAAAAAGGGAGACCTGCGTACCCTTTTTGATGCCGAATCTCCTTCGAAGCTTAGAAGGAATCACAACCTGACCTTTTAATGTAACAACTGCCTTATCCATGACGCCTCCTCTTATGATACTTGCAAAATATATATACCATTTAAAAAAATGTTAGTCAATATCTATTCTATGATAACAGATAAAAAAAGGAACCCCATAATTACAAAGGTTGGTTATTGAAATAAAGTAGCCTTTTTAGAAACGAATTACACGAATGAATTTTATCGGATTATCGTTAGGAAGAAAGCCGTTATCGGGAGGGATTAAGAATTATCTTTCTTATCGTACTTATCAAAATCATATCCGGCTTTTTTGTAATCTTCGAGAGCGCGAACCTTCAGGTCTTTCCTCTTCGTTTTTTCAGCCTCTTTATCAGCGAGTTCGGCCGCATGGCTCCATTTTCCTTCTCTTTCGTACTCCTTGATTTTACGGTCCGTTTCGGTGACTGGGTTTCCCTTGATCACCACTGCTGGTGCAAAGAGAATTCTGGAGATCGGATTCTTACAATGAGGGCATTTGATCAGAGCCGGCTCGATGATCCTCTGGATGATCTCAAAACCCTGACGGCAGTGATCACAACTCTTACCCGGAACAACAGCCCTGTAGGCATAAGTGGACATAAAAGATAACCTCCGCTTAAATAGATAATATCTTTCACGAAATTGTCAAGCCCTAAACCGAATCTAAAGCTTGTCCAAAAAACTGTTGACTTCATTTTTTTGTTATGTTAAAAAAATCACATTTTACCTTCTCGAAAAATCCAAAAAATAAAAATCTTCTTAAAATTTAAGTGAATATCCATATCATTTGGGGATGGGGGGAGTATGAAAACAAAATTTAGAAGACCAATTATTATTCTTCTTGTCGCCTTTTCCTTGGCGCTCTTTTTGAGCCTGAGCATTATGTGGGCAGCTACACCCACTCCGGAGAAAAAAGAGGAATCCAAGCCCGCGGCAGTGACCAAACCTCCCGAATCTGCAAAGAAGGGGGAAACGTTCATCGTAAGGGGCAGGGAATACTGTTATGAGTGCATCGACAATTCCGAGTGCCTTAAATGCCATAGCGATAAAATTAACGAAAGAAAATTTGCCCAGTCCGTTCACGGGGCAAACTCCTGCAATGGCTGTCACTGGGACATTACGGATGTGACCTCCCATATGAAGGCAAAGGGCGCAAGAATTCATGTGGAGCCCGTGACCTGCCATCGCTGTCATAAGAAGGAAGGGGCGGAACATTACGCAAGCGCCCATTTCATCAACGACATTCAATGCAAAGACTGCCATAAAGATATTCACGAGATGACCCCCTGGAAAGGGGACAAGACGAGAGTGATCGAGAAATGCACGACCTGCCATTCTGATGACGGCTACCTGGAGAGCGTCCATGGCAAATCCGTTCTCGCAGGAAACCCCGATTCTCCCGATTGCAGCGATTGTCACGGTCTCCATAAGGTTCCCATCTTGAAGGGGGATGAGCCCAAGGTGGTCCAATTCCGGAAAGAGTTTCATACGGAGGCCTGTCAAAAGTGCCACGGGGACAAGGAGATGATGGAACGGAATAAAGTTTTCCTCATCGCTACTGAGACTTATTACGAAAGTTACCATGGAAAAGTGGAACATTTAGGATATCCTAAGTTGGTGGCCGGTTGTGCCGACTGCCATGGATTTCATAGCATTCTTCCCAGGGATGACCCAAAATCTCTTATCTCCGACGCTCGTCTTGTCGAGACCTGCGGAAAATGCCACCCCGGAGCAAATTCGAATTTCGTGATGTGGATTGCCCATGCCACCCATAATGATCCGGAAAGGCATCCTGTTTTCTACGGGACGTTTATCATTATGACCGCATTATTGGTTTCAGTGTTCGGCATGTTCTGGCTCCATACGATTCTCTGGTGGCGAAGGGATTTCTGGGAGAAACGGGAATTGAGAGCTCAGGGAATTTTCTTCCACCAGCATGTCAAACCCGAAGAGGCAGGCCTGATGTATCGCCGCTTCAGCACCTTTGATATCATCCTTCATTTTACTATGATGGTGACCTTCATCGCCCTTGTCCTCACCGGACTGCCGTTGAAATTCTCTCATGCTCCGTGGGCCAGAGGCCTAATGGCCTTCTTAGGCGGAGCCGAAATGGCGGGGCTGATCCACCGGATCGCGGCAGCCATTACCTTTCTCTATTTCGGAGCGGCTCTCGCCTATATCTTCTACTTCCTGTTTTATAAAAAACTGCCTGGGAATCCCAATCCGCTCCAGAAGCTTTTCGGTCCGGATTCCCTCTGCCCGCGCTGGAAGGATGTTCAGGACATTGTGGGAATGATCCGGTGGTTCTTTAATCAAGGGCCTAAACCACAGTTTGACCGTTGGACTTACTGGGAAAAATTTGACTTCCTAGCTGTCTTCTGGGGAATGTTTGCGATCGGGTTCTCCGGCCTGATGCTCTGGTTTCCGGAAACCTTCTGTATCTTCCTGCCGGGCTGGGCGCTCAATATTGCCCATATCGTTCATTCGGACGAAGCCCTGCTCGCTTCCGGCTTTATCTTCACGGTTCATTTCTTTAATACACATTTCCGACCGTCGAAGTTTCCTTTCGATCCGGTAATCTTTACAGGTAGGCTGCCCAAATACGAACTGGTTGAAGAGCGGCCGGAACAGTATAAGAGGCTGTTGGCACAGAAAAAACTTGAGACTTATCGATCAAAATATCCGAGCGCATGGACAGATCTTTTCTCCAATGTTGTGGGATTCGCCATGCTGGCTTTAGGGCTGTTCTGCATCTTCCTGATTGCCTGGGAATTTTTAGGTTAAGGATTCAAGGGGGCAAGTGTTCAAGGGTTCAAGAGAAATTCTTAAATAGTCTTATCCTTGACCCCTGGAACCCTTGAATCCTTGAACCCTTATTTCTTGAGGTTGCAGCCGATCTTTTCAAGATAGGCCACGTAGTTAAAGGTGGGGCTCTGGTCTTTGGTGTGGCAATTTCTGCAGACGCCGAGAGTCACTTTACTTTGCATCCTTCCTTTTTCCGGATGTCCTCTTCCGGACCCATGACAGGTTTCGCACTGGACACCTTTCAGATAGAACGGTATTTCATCAACCGTGGCATACTCCCCTATTTTTCCATAACCCGTGGAATGGCAGATGAGGCACTCCTCCTGCGCATATCTGGGAGAAGCCACGATGGTTTCGGAGGCTTTGGCGTGTTTGGTTTTCAGCCAGTTCCGGTAGTTCGCCTCATGGCATTTTTTACAGCTGATCGCCCCGACAAAAGGACTGTCTTTGGGAATCCGGGCAAGCATCTCCTTCTCCGACAACCCCTTCTCAGGCAAGGACGGCGCTCTGGGCTGATATAATTTCGCCGACTCAGTGCGGTATTGATCTATTCCCTTCATGATCTTAGGATCATCTTCCACAGAGAGCTGGACAGGGATGGCAATGTGTTTGTAGAAGTTTTTATCCTGGAAGGCCATGAGGTTTTTTTCGATTTCCTTCTGTTTCGATTCCAAAAATTTAAGCTCCTTGGCTTTCATCTCGTCCGGTCTGCCCGCTTTTGCTATTTCGGCTTTGATCTGAATCGTGCGGGTGATCAGCCGTCCCAATCGTTTCTCCAGTTCATCCCGTTCACTCGAAATCAAAAATTGAATCGGCCTTTTAATGTCGGGGATGGAATAGTCCACCCGGCCCAGATACCCCCCTCTGGGCTCCAGCCGATAAATGAGGGTTTCATTTACCCTCTCCATTACCGCCCTCAGAGCTTCTCCCCCTCCTCCGAGGATGAGGTCGATCTGCGGATTTTCACGAGCCAGCTTCCTGTCTTTCGATTCGCCCAGCTGAGAAAGGAGGACGATCAGGTCGCAATTTTTTCTTATACTCTGGGTGACGGACTTCGATGTCATGAAGGGATCGAGAATGGTCAAACCAGGATCCTTCTCCTGGAGGGCCGGGCGGAACCGATCATCGAGGAGCCCGAAGATCCCAACCTTTAGCCCTGAGATCTCTTTGATCACATAGGGTTTAAAAAATGGTTGATGATTCTTCTTTTCCACCAGATTGGCCGAAACCAATTGGAATTTTGCCTTTTGTGTCAAATCGGTGAGAAATCGACTTCCCATCATCAGATCCTTCTCCCCTACATTGACCGCATCGTATCCCATCTCATCATAGGACTGGAGGAGGAGAGCAATCCGTAGGAGGGCATCCTTCCGCCTGGTTTCTGTCTGGAGAGGCTTTCGAAAGAAGAGATTCCCGGTATCGAGGAGAAGAATCGGGGCGCTTTCCTTTCGGATTTGGGAGAGCAGCGTCGATCTCTTGGCGACACCGCCAAGGGGCTTTCGAAATCACCCGCAGGGCTCAACTTCACCCATCACATCATTGGTATAGACAACGCTGAACCGCGTCCCGGAAGAAGGGTGGAGAGTTGAAATCCAGATCAGATTCAGAAAAAAAATGGTGCACCCAAGAATGACCTTTGTTTTTAATTCCAACAAGTCCTCCGATCCTCAATTTCGAAACCTTTTCTCCCCTGCCCTGATCTCGATGCCAAGCCAGTTCTCTCTGGGTGCAAAGGGGCAGAGGTATTTTTCATTGTATTCGCAGAAAGGGTTGCTCGCCCGGTTGAAATCGATGAGCACCTTTTCGCCGGGCATGAATTCGATAGGGAGATAACGCCCTTCCGGATAGGTCTCCGTCTCTGAGGTCTTGTCTTTAAAGGGCAGGAAAAGGTCTCCCCCTCCGAGGGGTCTGTAAATGTGAAGGACGTATTCCTTGTTGTCCAGTTTAAACTTGAAACGGCCGTATTTCACATATTTCTTCTCCCTCTCTTTGTTCGTCGGAAGGTTCACATAAATGGATTTCGGATCGGTGGGATATTTTTCAATCCCTCCGGTCACCATACATTTCAGGTCGATCGGATAATAGAGGAGGCCTTTGAATTTTTTTTTGGCGCTCTCTTTTAAGGGAGAAGACGAGTCCTCTTTGAAGAAACGGTCCCTCTTTTCCCGAAAAGCCCGGATCTTCTCCTCCTTCTTCTCCATGGGATGCCCTTCCTCTTTTGAAAAGGACAAATCCGAACCTCCGGTTAAAAACAAGAGAAGGATGCAGGTGAATGGGACAAGGATCTCTTTCCGGTCAATTCCAACAGATCGGCTCATTCAGGCGGTCTCCGGTTTTTCGGTAAAACGTTTCTTTTCACGGCCCTCCTCTTTCCCAAAAAAGAGTAAGGCGGCGCTCAATATGACAATCCAGAATAAGAGAAAGGCGAGGATGAGAACACCGATGATAAGCAGGCCCATAATGAGATTTGACATAACCCCTCCATCTTGTGGATATATTATGAAAGTATGAACCTCAATGTTGCAAAAAAGGCCTGTGGTGACCTTTGGATGATGCTTGAAAGCTTAGCAGCAAACCGTTTAAAGGTTCCGCTGTAAAGGCTATCCAGCATACCCCCCCCACTTTTTCCTATCATTTTTTGCAACAACGGGGCAAGTTTAAACGATATTGAGTATACTTATATAGAAAGGGCTTAAAAAAATCAATACTGAGAATGAAATTTTCTGACCTCAAAAAAGTAACAGACCTCAAAAAAGTAACTTGAAAAATTGTCAACAACATTATAACATGATGTATCATTTCCATGGGGGGGGTTGACGATGAAATGGATTAAAATTAAATCGTTCCCTTATTCAATGCTTAAAAAGTTAAACGATTTCTTCGGCAGGGAGAATCTAAAAGACCTTTATCATTTAATCAATGGATTTTGGGTTCAAGTTTTTTTGGACTTTAAAAAGGGAACGACCGAGCACAAGAGAGCGATCAAAACCTCCCTGGTTTTATGCATTCTCGTTTTTACCGTCCTTTCGCTGGCCCTTCTCAGATTTACGGAGAGCTCCACCTTCTGCGGCCTGTGTCACCAGATGAATGTTTATATGGAATCGTGGAGCACATCCAGCCATCGCCACGTCGCCTGCACCAAATGCCATTACGAGCCCGGCCTTATCAACCATCTTAAGGGGAAATGGGTGGACGGCCAGGTATCGCTCGCCTACTTCCTATCCGGAAAGAGGCCCAGCAAGCCTCATGCGGAAATTAGCGATGCAAGTTGCCTCCAGAAGGGGTGCCATAAGATAGAGGATCTTCAGGGAGATATGGTCTACAAGAACGTGGCCTTTTCCCACGGGCAGCACTTGGGTGAACTGAGAAGGGGGATGAAGCTTCGCTGCACCTCCTGCCATGCCCAGCTCGTTCAGGGAGCCCATCTCACCGTTCATGAGACCAACTGCTTCATCTGTCACTACTATCAGGCCGGTCCGAAAGGAGAGGAAGAGTGCATTTCATGCGCCGTGGGAAGCTGTGTTTCCTGCCATGTGGAGCCAAAGGGAGATATCAAGGTCAAAGGCTGGAATTTCAACCATCAAAAGTATATTGCGAGAGGAGTGGAATGCGAGAGATGTCATGTCAACGTGGTTCAGGGGGATGGCCATGTCCCGGAGGGGAAATGCCTCCAATGCCATAACGAACCGGATATCCTTGCAACCAAATACACCGCTCAATTCATGCATAAAAAACATGTCACCGACAGCAAGATCGAATGTGCGGATTGCCACACCCACATCCGGCATGAGATCGGTCCCATCCTTACGATGGTTCATTCTCCCACGGTCTGCGATAAGTGCCACAGCAAGGAGATGCACCTGGCGCCGAGGGATTTTTACCGGGGAGTGGGGGGGATCGGGGTTCCGGATTCTCCCAGCCTCATGTTTACGACCAATGTGGACTGTATCGCATGCCATCGCAAGGGAGAGGAAAGCCGCGCCGCGCTTTACACCACGAAATATGTTGAAAGGGCCATGGGGGAGGCCTGCGTGAGTTGCCATGGGGAGGGGTTTGATGAGACCTTGAAACAATGGCAGCTTCTTCTCTCCAGAGCGAAGAGGGATACGAATCAACGAATCTCCAATATCCAGGAGATTCTCCACGAAGCCGAAGGGGACCGGACGAGAGCCTCCGAACTTAAAAAGGCCCAGAACTTCCTGAACGAGGCGCGCCACAATTACAACTTTGTCCACCTCGGAAAGGGCGCACACAACATTGAATACGCGATCAAACTCCTTAACGCGGCGAACAATAAGACCGAGCAAGCCCTAACCGTCCTCGACAGGAATTATAAGTCAAAGGAGTTTAAGACCGAGATGACCTGTACGACCCTCTGCCATATCGGGATCGAAAAACAGGCCGTTCCTTTCAACGACATCAAATTCTCTCATCAGACCCATGTGCTGGGGAAAAAGTTGAAATGCATGGATTGCCATACCCCCCGTGACAATCACGGGAAGACCTTTCATAAGAATTGCAAAGACTGTCATCACGGAAAACAGATCAAGAAGGTCAAATGTGAAGACTGCCATGTCTCGGTGAAACGGTTGGTCCATGGGAAAGGCGGCATTGGCGTTAAAGAGAGGCCGAGTAATAAGTTAGACGTGGTTGAATGCATCGATTGCCATCGCGGGGTGCCTGCCAAGAAGAGGGATTCCTTTGATGATATCAAGAAACGGTGTATCGAGTGTCATGACCAGAGTTACGGAGAGATGCTCACCCGTTGGAAAGCAACGTCAGAGGGATTGTTAACAAAGTTGGATCCTAAGGTCGAAAAGGTGAGGGAAGAGATCAGAAGAATCGAATCCCGGGGAGGCCATACCTTTGTCTATCGAAAACCCTTCGGAGAGGCGGAGTTCAATTACAATCTGGCAAAGAAAGGCAATGGTGTTCACAACCTGGAATATTTGGAGGAGTTAATAGAATTTGCAAATAGCCGGCTTGATGAGGCTACGAAACAGTTATCTAAAAAGAAGTAGAGAGGAAGAGCTTAAATATAAATATTTATTGAATTTAATGAGTTAGAAAGAAGGCCTCATATCTTTCTGGTATGGGGCCTTCTTTTTTGCCGATGTCAATGCCGGCAAATGAAAGACTTGACAAAGGCATTGGAATCTAATAAATTCATTACATCCTTTGTGAAAGGGGTCACAAATTGAAATATTCAAAGATACCGGAGGCAACAATCAGAAGATTATCGAGATATTCGAGATGCCTCGAAGAAATGGAGCAGGCCGGAGAAGAAGTCGTCTCTTCGGCTCAATTGGCAACCCGGTGCATGGTCAATGCCGCCCAGGTGAGAAAAGACCTGGCCTATTTCGGTGAGTTTGGCATTCGCGGGGTAGGTTATTACGTGAAGGACCTTCACAACGATATCAAGAAAATTCTGGGATCAAACAAGGAATGGAGAATGGCGCTCATCGGCATCGGGAATTTGGGGTCCGCTCTACTTTCTTATAAAGATTTTTTAAAACAGAATTACAAGATCGTGGCTGCCTTCGACATCGATCCTCCAAAGGTGATCGGAAGGGTCTCTGAAAAGTTAGGAAAGCCCGTCGAGGTCCTTCATATCAACCACCTCAAAGAAGTCGCCCGGGAGAGAAGAATTGAAATCGGCCTCATTACCACTCCTCCGTCAGAGGCCCAGGTTGTTGCCAACCTTCTGGTGGAGGCGGGAGTGAGGGGCCTTTTGAACTTTGCCCCCACGCAGATCGTGGTCCCCGAAGGATTTATGGCAAAGGATGTTTTTTTCACTACCATCCTGGATAACCTGGCCTATCTTTTATCCAATCCTTAAGGGAAGCCACCCTCTTTCAAAAAAATTTCTTTTCTTAATTTCTCAAATCCCTTATGATAAAAAGAAGGGCAGGTGGGTAAAAGTCTGCATGGCTGAGGACCTTGCCCGTCCGAAAGGAGGAAGAGCTGATGAAGGATAAAACCCCATTGATCACGACCGAGCTTCCGGGGCCGGAGGCGAAACAAGTTCTGGAAAAGGACCAGAGGTTTGTCTCTCAATCTTATACTCGTGTTTACCCCCTTGTCGTAAAAAGAGCAAAGGGGGCCGTGGTAGAGGATGTCGATTCGAATCGGTTCCTCGATTTCACTTCGGGAATCGCCGTTTGCAACACGGGTCATTGCCATCCACGGATCGTCGAGGCCATCCATCACCAGGCAGAACAGTTCATTCACATGTCAGGGACAGATTTTTACTATGATGCCCAATCCGCGCTTGCCCAGAAACTGGGTGAAATCACGCCGGGGCCGACGGAGAAGAGGGTCTTCTTCGGAAATTCTGGAGCAGAGGCCATTGAGGCTGCCCTGAAACTGGCGCGGTATCATACCAAACGGCCTCGAATCCTTGCCTTCTTGGGAGCCTTTCATGGACGAACCATGGGCGCTCTCTCCCTGACGGCGAGCAAGGTGATTCATGAGAGAGGTTTTTCTCCCCTTGTCCCCGGAGTCACCCATATCCCGTACGCTTACTGTTACCGCTGTCCCTATCACCTACAATACCCGAAATGCGAGATCGCCTGCGTGGAATGGATTCGTGAAGACCTTTTCACGCGGAGCATCCCTCCTGAGGAGGTAGCCGCCATCTTCGTTGAACCAATTCAGGGCGAGGGCGGCTATATCGTGCCCCCGCCGGAATTTCATCAAAAACTTTATGAACTGGCAAAGGAGTTTGGGATTCTCTTCGTCGCCGATGAGGTTCAAACCGGAATGGGCAGGACGGGCAGGATGATGGCGATCGAACACTGGGGGGTCATTCCTGATATCATCGCCTTAGCGAAAGGCATCGCATCAGGCATGCCTTTGGGAGCCACGGTCTCTCAGACTGAGGTCATGAACTGGGTTCCCGGTTCTCATGCAAGCACCTTCGGTGGAAACCCGATCAGTTGCCAGGCCGCCCTGACCACCATCGCCCTCCTTGAAGAAGGGCTGATTGAAAATGCGGTCCGACTTGGAGAGTATATCTTCGACCGGCTAAGAGAACTTCAGAAACGATTCCAGATGATCGGTGATGTAAGGGGCAAGGGATTGATGGTCGGAATAGAATTGATTAAAGATCGGGAGTCAAAAAAGAAAGCGGCTGAAGAGAGAAACGCCGTCATTCAGTCCTGTTTTGAGAAGGGGCTCCTCATTCTGGGCTGCGGAGAGAATGTGGTCCGTCTTGTCCCACCCTTGATCATCACCCGGAATGAAGCCGACACCGCCCTCACCATCCTGGAAGAGGTATTCAACAAGGTGGAGAAAAGCTAATCGTTCAGAAAATAGAAAGTCTAACGGTTAGGGTTAGGATGCCCGTATCGCTTATAAAAGGGTACGTCTGCCGTGTTTAATTCTTTTATACGAAACCGTTACCGAATGTCGATAAGACCCGACCACGGGACGAAACGGGCTTCGTCACCGTAACCCATTTACTTTAATGTTTGGATCAATTCGTCGCAGGTGAGGAGGTAGGCGAACCCGAAGCCAAGGTTCTTCAGGGTCGCCAGGTGGAGTTCGCTCTTTCGGGTGGCGGTCCCATCGATGAGCATAAAGACCCGGTAGTCCCTCATAAAGGCGTCACGGGCCGTAGTCTCACAGCAGAGGTTGGTCATCACGCCTGAGATGATCAAATCTTTAATCCCTCTTGATCGAAGAGTCTCATACAGATCGGTCTCAAAAAAGGCACTATAACGTTTCTTCGGAAGGATGATGTCCTCCTCCTTGATGATGACCTCCGGAAGAAATTTCCAATCTTCGGTTCCGGCCATGATCAACTCCCCCCACCACCTCTGCAACCCCCCTCCATCTAAGGGGGGATCCGTATGGCCGTGCTGGGTGAAGATGATGGGAAGCTTCACCTGCCGGCAGGATCGGATCACTCTTAGGATATTCCCAAGGATAGGTTGAACAATCGGTTTGAAATAGTTCTGTAGATCAATGGCAAGGAGGACAGCCTGTTCCGGATTGACCGCTGCTTTCCTTTCCCGGTAGGGTTTCAATTCATTCAAAATTTTCTTAGGATCAAGCCGCATCCTTATTCCACCATCACCGATGAAGGGATAAATAGTTAATCAGGATCAACCCATAGATCTTGGCGGCATGGATTAAGTTATCCACCTCCACGGATTCATCTGTGGTATGGGATTGATCTGCTCCTCCCGGGCCGAAGATGAGCGCCGGGATGCGAAATGGATTGATATAGAAACGTCCATCCGTGAATCCGGAAAACCCTCTTACTGCGGGCTTTTTGCCCCTCACCTCCCGGCACGCTTCGAGACCGATCCGGATGATCTCTTCTTCCGGATGAATCTCGGAGGGTTCCGCATAATCGATCTCTTCAATCTGATATTTAAAGAGCGGGTCTTGGGCTTGAATGAAGTCAATGGCCACTTTGATCTCTTTTAAAACTTCCTCCTTTTTCTCATTGGGCAATAATCTCCGGTCCACTTCGATCTCGCACCGGTCCGGGACAACATTAATCTTTGACCCGCCCTGAATCGTTCCGATATTAATCGTCGGTTTGCCGAGCAAGGGATGCTCTTTCACCGATGGAATGGATTTCAAACGGGCGACCAGATGCATCATCTTCTCAATGGCATTGATGCCCTGTGCAGGCCTTGAACCATGCGCGGATTTTCCGAATGTGGCGATCCTGAGCCAGAGAGCGCCTTTCTGAGCAATAACCAGGTCGAGGTTGGTCGGTTCTCCGACAAGGGCGGCGTCTCCCCTGATCCTCATCTTTTGAGCGAGGAAACCCATGCCCTGATGGCCGTGGGATTCTTCGTCGGAGACAAGATGAAGAATGAGACTTCCTTGCTGGAGAGGAATGTTTGAACGGTCGACCATGGAAATGGCATGCAGGAAGGATGCAATTCCTCCCTTCATATCCGACGCCCCACGGCCATAAATTCTACCCTTCGAGAGTTTTCCGCCAAAAGGAGGGTATTTCCATAGAGCAGGATCTCCCGATGGGACGACATCGAGATGCCCGTTGAAGAGGAGGGTTCGCCCTCCTTTTCCCCAACTTTTTTCAGCCACGATATTGTATCTTCCTTCAGGGGAGAAAAGGATGATGACCCGAAATCCCATCTTGGACAGGAGTGGTTTTAAAAAGAGGACGGCCTTTTTCTCATTTCCCGGAGGGTTCTCTGTGGGAATCTGAATTAAACGGCTGGTTAAATCTACCAGATCTTTCTTTTTTATGAAGCGGTCCAGTTTCATCGTTTTGTATTATTTATTAAGAGTCTCAAAATTGAATGGACATTGTTCACAAAATCTCCCCTTCCCCCTCTTTTCCAAAGAGGGGTATTCCCCCTTCCTTTGGTCTCCGACCCAGAGCGGTCTCTGACCCGGAGGGCAAAGGGAGGGGGGGAGGGATTTAAAAAGCTTGTTTCAAACCTCTATATAGACACATCGCTTTAATCTTACAGTGAAAAGGAAAGGAAGGCAATGAAAAATTAACGTTGACATTTTTGATGTGTATGGGTAAGAATAACTTCATTCCTGAAAAGGAAACAATAAAGGCAAAAAGGAGGTGAAGAATTCGGTTAAAAACCTATCGATAATTTGAAAGGAGGGAAGAGTATGGGAATCAAAAAATTAGGAATATCGTCTTTTGTCGTTATCTTGTCTCTATTAATCCTTTTACCGAATCACTCTTTTGCCCAGAAGGAAGTGAAGATTGGTGTGATCCTCCCCCTTTCCGGGCCCCTGGCCCCGATCGGAAAGAGCTTAAAGGACGGAGCAGAACTGGCGGCCGATATCGTGAACAAGAAGTATCCCGGCATAGGAATTCCCATTGCGGATTGGGAAGGCATTCCTGGACTGGGTGGCGCCAAGATCAAGCTTGTCTTCTCTGACTCCCGTGGAGATCCCGCCTGGGGAGCGGAGCAGGCAAAAAGACTCATTGAAGATGAGAAAGTCGTCGGGCTTCTCGGCGCTTATCAGAGCGCCGTTACGAAGACGGCCTCTGTCGAAGCGGAGCGGGCAGGCATTCCTTTTGTCAATCCGGATTCCACCTCCCCGGACCTGAGCAAGAGAGGATTTAAATGGTTCTGGAGGGTCACTCCCCATGAGACCTGGTTTACAAGGGATCTGTTCGATTTTCTGGACGGCCTGGTGGCGGGAAAGGCGCCTGGGGTAAAAGCGATTTCCAAAAGCGAACTGGAGCCCCTGGCCGTGGCAGCCGAGAATACGGAATGGGGCGCGGCGTCTTTAACAGAAATTGAAAAGTTCGCTAAAGAAAGGGGATGGAAGATTGCCGAAGCGTTCAAGTATGCACACAAAGCTACAGACTTGACCAGCGAATCGCGGAGGCTCACCGGTTCCAAAGCCCCCACCTTCTTGTTTGCATCTTATGTGTCCGATGCGATCCTATTAGTCAAAGCGATGAAGGAGATGAAGGCTGCACCGCGCCTCATCTGGGGACAGAATGCCGGATTCATCGCGCCGGATTTCTGGAAGACCCTGGGAGGAGATGTGAACGGAATTTTGAGCCGTGACGTTTTCGCGGCTGTCCTTGGAAAGGTGAAACCGGAGGCTGAGCGGATTAACAAAATCTATAAGGAACGCAGTGGCTTCGATTTTGACGGAAGTTCGGCGCGGGATTTCATCGGTGTTCAGGTCTGGGCTCATGCCCTGGACAAGGCAAAATCGACGGATCCAAAGGCGCTTCAGAAGGCCCTCAATGAGCTGAATATCCCTGGGAAGGAACTGATTATGCCCTGGAAAGGCGTGAAGTTCGGATCTCCTTTCCCGGGAGATACCAATCAGAATGAGCTGGGAAGCGGAATCATTATCCAGTATCAGGGATATCCGGATGGGAAACCCGAAATTGTCTTCCCATTTGAAATGGCCACAAGCAAGCTCATCTACCCCTTCCCGGGGTGGAAGTAATTCCCATGGGTAGGGAACGGTTTGAAACCGTTCCCTACAGATTTTAAATCCTCCTATTCTCCCTTCATGCCTGCCTGAGGCAGGAAAGGGGGGGAGGATTATTTTAAAGATGGAAATGAAATGGAATTAACCGTCCAATTACTCGTCTACGGCATCCTGATGGGATTGGTCTTTGCCCTGATTGCCCTGGGCCTTTCGCTTATCTTTGGCGTGATGAACATCGTCAATTTTGCACACGGTGAATTTATGATGGTGGGAATGTATATCGCCTACCTCCTTTCCACCTACCTCCCTCTCGATCCCCTCCTCTCCCTGCCGTTTGCCGCAGGAGCCGGGTACCTGCTGGGTATCGTGAGTTACCGCCTCCTCATTCATCATATTCTCAGGGGCCCGATGGTGGCCCAACTCTTCGGAACATTCGGTCTTATGCTCTTTCTCCGCTATCTGGCCATGTATATTTTCACTCCGGATGTGCGGTCCATAAAAGAGGGGATTCTCGTCGGGAAGACGCTTTCTATGGGTTGGATCAACGTCGATGCGAGCAAAGTTTTCTCGGCAGGGGTCTGCCTTCTCGCCTTTGCGGTGATTTACTGGATGATTTACCGGACAAAGCTGGGAAGGGCGTTGAGGGCAACCTCCATCGATTCCGAAGCGGCAAAATATATGGGGATCGACACCAAGGGAATGAATGCCCTTGCCTGGGGAATCGGAGGGGCAACCGTAGCCCTGGCGGGCGCGCTCCTGGCCCACTTCTATTACGTAACCCCCACCGTAGGCATGTTGTTCACTCTCATCGCCTTTGCCACGGTGGCCCTGGGCGGATTTGGAAGCATTGTCGGAGCCTTTATTGCCGGGATTGTCATCGGATTGATCATGGTCATCAGCGGTCAATTTGTGAGCGAATTGAAATTCTCATTTATCTATATTGTCTATTTTCTGGTGGTGGTCTTCAGACCCCGGGGTCTCTTCGGGTGGTGAGATGCGGCAGTTATTGATCGACATTTTCTCGTTTGGGGACAGACCCCGTTTCGAGAAAATCGGGTTTCTCATCTTTATCCTCATCGTCTTCATCTTTCCCTGGATTGTCACCTCTGCCTATGGCAGGGCGGTCATGATCAAGTTTCTCCTCTTTGCCCTCTTCGGCCTGGGCTGGAACCTGATCGGCGGCTATGGGGGCCAGGTCGATCTCGGCCAGGCAAAAAATGTCGGTTTCGGAGCCTACGCCACCGCACTGATGATCGTCTGGTGGAAGATTCCCTTCTGGGTCACCATCCCGGTGGGGGTGTTCTTCGCCGTGCTGGAATCTTTTGCGGTGGCCTATCCCATGTTCCGGCTCAAGGGTCACTATTTTGCCATTGCCACGCTCTGTGTCGCCCTGGTGTGGAAAGAACTCTTTATTTTCTGGGACTGGACAGGAGGCGCCCGGGGCGTGGAGATACCGATCCGGACCGGCGTTGATTTCGCCTATATGCAGTTTAACTCTGCTATTTATTACCATTACTTTATTCTATTCCTCTTTCTCACACAGCTTCTTTTTATGAACTGGTTCAGGAAGTCGAAAATGGGTTACTGGGTCCAGGCGGTCAGGGATAACGAGGAGGCCGCAGCCAGCCTGGGCATCAATGTGACCAATACCAAAGTCAAGGCTTATTGCATTGCGGCGGCTCTGGGCGCGGTCGGCGGGAGCTTCATGGCGGTTTACTATCTTTACATCGACCCCGATGCGGTCATGCCCCTGGATCTCTCCATCCTGATCGCGATGACCGTGATGGTAGGCGGAGCGGGTTCCATCTGGGGTCCCATCATCGGAGCGGCCATTCTCATCCCTCTGGATATGTACCTCGGAGCCTGGCTGGGAGCGCAGAAGCGATTGGGGATCGATTTTATGATTTATGCAATGATCATGATGGTCATTGCCGCCAAAGAACCGAGGGGGATCTGGGGAATCATCGAGCGGGTGAGAAAGAAGAGGTCGAGATAGGCACATGATGCTCGAGGTAAAGAATCTTGTAAAAGAATTCGGCGGCCTGGTGGCCAATGCCGACATCTCTTTTGAACTGCAACAGGGAGAGGTCCTGGGCCTGATCGGTCCGAACGGCGCCGGCAAGTCCACCCTTTTCAACTGCATCGCCGGCTATTATAAACCGACCGGTGGACAGATTCTATTCGAAGGAAAAGAGATTACGGGTTGGCCTTCCCATCTGGTCGCCCGGGAGGGAATTGCCAGGACCTTCCAGGGGATGAAGATCATGGCCAATCTGACCGTGGGGGAGAATGTAATGATCGGAGCATTCTGCCGGACCGGCGATCGACGAATCGCCTTAAAAGAGGCCGGGGAGATTTTAGACCTGATGGGTCTCGATGGAGAGACAGAGGCATATCCGGCGGAACTTCCCATTGCCTCGCAGAAGAGGATCGAACTGGCCCGGGCCATCGCTACGAAGCCCAAACTCTTGATGCTCGACGAGATGGCAGCCGGTCTCAATCCCCTCGAGACCAAAGAGATCATTCAAATTCTGCAGAGGATTAAGGAGCAGAGGCAATTGACCCTCTTTCTGACCGAACATGTGATGGAGTTTGTCATGACGGTCTCCCAAAGGGTGATCGTCATGTCCGCTGGACAGAAGATCACAGAGGGACCGCCCGCAGAGGTCGCCCGTCAGGAGAAGGTGATCGAGGCATACCTCGGGGAGAGATATGCTAAAGGTAGATAAAATCAGGGTTCATTACGAAGGTATTCCCGCCCTTCACGAGGTGAGCTTTCAGGTCAACCAGGGGGAAATGGTTGCCATCGTGGGGGCGAATGGAGCCGGGAAAAGCACCGCCCTCAAGGCCATTATCGGAACGGTCAATCCGGTTTCCGGAAATATCGTCTTCAACGGGAAGAACATCACCCACCAGGAAACCCCAGGCATTGTGAGACAGGGCATTGTCTATGTTCCTGAGTCAAGGCATATCTTCGGTCCATTGACCGTGGAGGAGAACCTTCTCTTAGGCGCCTTTACGACCGATTCGGACAAAGAGGTCAGAGAACACTTGTACCATGTCTATCAGCTTTTCCCGAGATTGAAAGAACGTTACAGGCAGAGGGGAGAAACCCTGAGCGGCGGGGAGCAACAGATGTTGGCCATCGGCAGGGGGCTGATGATCAGGCCGAAGTTGCTCATGCTCGACGAACCCTCCCTCGGATTGATGCCGAAACTGGTGACCGAACTCTTTAACACCATCGCCCTCTTGAAAAAAGAAGGCTATACGATTCTTCTTGTCGAACAGAATGTGAAAGAAGCCCTGGAATTAGCGGACCGGGGATATGTCCTGCAGACCGGCCGAACCGTCCACATGGGGGAAGGGAAAAAACTGCTCGAATCCGATATCGTTAGAAAGGCCTTCCTCGGGTTGTAACGGCCCTAACCGAAGTAAACCATCAGAGAAATCTGGTATAAAACAATACCTAAATAAATAGCGCTAATAAATATAAGAATCGTTCTGACCTGTCTGAATTGACTGTGGAGGCATAATAGGATTAAGGGAACAGTAACAATAAAAAATTTCCAGATCCAGAACCCCTCCCCATAAAGCTGAATGACAGAACGGACCACCGGGTTGATCTCCCTTCCTCCATCGTCCAGGATCATCATGGTAAACAAGGCATCCAGGACGTTTAACCCCACAATCAACACAAGGATGAAAAGTAATCCCGGGCTATACCGGTCCACATAACCGCCCCTCTCTTGATCCTTTTTTCGTCGGAAGGATTGCCTTCTCCCCCAAAGGGTAAACCTGCCCAGGGCGGAAGTGGGTTGCTGTCGCCGGTCTTTAAGGATCCGTCTACTTGATTCTTTCAAATCGAAACCTCACTGAAGCTAGGCCATCCGTGATGGGTTCAAGGCTCTTTCATCCAATTTTCCCTTCCACAGACAAGGAGAATCTTCTCAAGCCTGTTTGCCACCCTGAAGGCCCAGACCTTTCCTACTTTTTTTCTAAGCCAGTAATAGAGACAAAGGTTCTTGTTAATTAAAAAACTTCGCATGATGCTGAAGGGCTACAAATTTTGTGCCAAAAAAGAATTTTTTATGGGAATTGATTCGATTTAGCCCGGGTTTATCGGAAATCATCGAATTCTTCTGAGGAGAAGGAAAAAGTATTCCTATTTTTGCCATCGTATTTCCACTTTTTTTCAAAAAACCGGATCGGACCTTCGATAAAGCCTGAAGGATTTCTGCTCGTTGGTATCTTGACGATAGGGTGGTTTAACGATATAAAATACTCAAGAAATTAAGGACATCGTCTAATGGCTATGGTAACGAGGCCCGTATCGTCAATAAAAGGTTACGTTTGCCGTTTCTTTTCTCTTTACACCTAACCGCAACCGATAACCGAAACGGGCTTCGTCACCGTAGCCCTAACCTATAGCATCAGTGAAGGGAGGCTGAAAATGATCAGTGTCATCGCGTCAATCCGTGTGAAAGAAGGAAAAATGCCGGAGTTTCTCGAGATATTTAAGGCCAATGTCCCGAAGGTCAGGAGCGAGAAGGGGTACATCGAGTATTTCCCTGCGGTCGATGTCGATTCCGGCTTGCCTCCCCAGGTTCTGGATGAAAATATGATCACCGTCATCGAGAAATGGGAGAGCCTGGAAGCACTTAGGGATCATCTTGTCTCGCCCCATATGTTGGCCTACAAAGATAAAGTCAAGGAGATCGTCGGGAACGTCTCCATCAAAGTCCTGAAGGAAGCCTAAATTGAAAGGCATGTTCTTAATTATCATTTCGGCAATCGCTTTCGGGGCCATCGCCGTTTTTGCAAAGACGGCTTACAGCGCAGGGTCAGATCCGATCAGCGTGCTCTTCTTCCGGTTTTCGATTGCCTCCCTTGTCATGGTCCCGCTGATGATCGCCCGAAACATCCCTTTCCCTCGAGGCCAAACACTCTTCGGTTTGATGTTGATGGGGGGAATCGGGTATGTCGGTATGTCGTTCTGTTATTTCACTGCCCTGACAATGGCTTCCGCGGGTCTGGTTGCCATCTTACTCTATCTCTATCCAGCGATCGTCACCATCCTTTCAGCCTTTCTCTTCAAAGAAAGCATCAAAGGCCTAAAAATTCTTGCGCTTGTTCTGGCATTAGCCGGAACTTTTCTTACGATCGGACTCAGTGGAGGAGGCCGGCCGCTTGGCATTGCATTGGCCATGACCGCCCCTTTTATCTACTCCGCATATATCCTGGCTGGAAGTAAGTTTACGAAACAGGCAGGCGTTTTATCGACCTCGACATTGGTCATCCTTTCTGCAAGTGTTGTCTTTGGCCTCCTTGTCCTCATCGAAGGGTTAAAACTACCCCGAACGCTGGCAGGCTGGGGAAGCGTTCTGGCCATTGCCCTCGGGTCAACGGTCATTGCTGTGAACACTTTTTTCGCAGGCCTTAAGCGAGTGGGGCCCACGAATGCATCGATCCTCTCGACCTTTGAACCTATCACAACGGTAATTCTTGCTTTTCTCTTTCTCGGAGAAGAGATCGGACCGATGAGGATCCTCGGGGGCATTCTTATTCTTGTCGCGGTCATCCTGTTGGCCAAAAACGAATTTTAAAAGCTTCCCGTTGAGGATTCCTATGACAAAGCTCAGTGAGGTTTTAAAATTGGGTGATCCAAAACTTTATGAGATTTCGGAACCCGTTGTCCAAGGGGACTTAAAAGGCCTGGAAAAAATCGTGAAGGAATTGAACGATATCCTCATGGAGTTCAGGTCAACCTATGGAGCAGGGAGGGCAATCGCAGCCCCTCAAATGGGTGTGATGAAGCGGTTTATTTACATCAATATCACCCGGCCGGTCGTCCTCATCAATCCCGAGCTGTTTGATTTCAGCCGGGAGAGGATCGAATTGTGGGACGACTGCATGTGTTTCCCAAACTTATTGGTAAGGGTCCGAAGACATAAGCGGTGCAAGCTGAAATTTCTAAATCAGGACTGGCAAGAAAAAATATGGGAGATGGAGGACGATCTCTCCGAACTTCTTCAACACGAAGTCGACCATTTAGATGGGATCCTGGCCATCCAGCGGGCGATTGACAACAAATCTTTCGCCTGGAAATGAATTTCCGGACTTCACCCTCTTTCTCAGGAGAACCAGGATGATCCCCCCCAATCATTTAAACATTTCGGGATACCGGCGCATGGCGCCGGCCTTACCTCTGCTGCCGCTCATACCGCTGCTGTATAGACTTTCTCTCCTGGTCCTGCTGCTCGTCGAGAGCCCGCCGTTCTTCTTCGTGTTGCCTGCGCATTTCCCGGATGGACATCCAGGCGGGAGGCCGTTGTACCTCCCCGCGATGAATTTCTTCCAACTTTGTACGCTCCTCGTGATGCTGTGTATTCAACTGACGGCGATCATTTTCCTGACGTTGCAGGATTTCTGTCCTGGAAACACGCTCCCCTGGACGGGCGCCCACCCCGGGTCTTTGGCCCGGTCTCTCTGCCGGTTGGGAAGGCTCCATCCTGGGAGGAGTCTTCGTAGGAGGTGTCTCTGCAAGCTGTTGGCGGAACATTTGAATTTCATTGCCTCTCATGCGATCACGGCCCGTCGGGGCCGTTTCGCGATCCACGATATTGTAACGGGGGACGGGGCGCCTTATCGCCCTTTCAATCTGCTCAATATTCAAGCTGCGATTGACCACCCGGTTCTGGATAATCGTATAATTTGTCACATTCCGGGTTATATTGAGAAAGGTAACATTCCGGGCAGGAAGAACGATGCTGGTTCTAAGGTTGGGTTCAAACAAAAACCTTTCTTCCGTAAAGCACCACCAATGTGGTTTGACATAAGCACTGATGTTCACTCCTATCTGTAAACTCACGCCAGGAGGAAGAGGAACCCAGCCGACCCAACCGCTGCCGTAGTGCCAGGCAACCCAGGCGGGCGCCCACTCTCTGCCCGGGATCCAAACCCAGCCGTAATAAGGTTCAAAAAGCCATCGCCCGTAATGGAAGGGAGCCCAACCCCATTCCCAATCCGAAACCCAGGTCAAGCCGAAATCCGTATAGACCCACCTTCCATGGGTATAAGGCCGCCATCCATAATGAACATCGTTGGGGGTCCAGACCCAGCCATGACTTGGTAGCTGGAACCACTCACCATAGGGCGCCAATTGATCATAGAAAAAACTTATGTCCGCTTGGGCCCGGCCCGGGGGAGGTTGGTGATAACGCCCTGGCCGATCTGTTTCGTATGTGGGTTGGACACTCACAGTACACCCCGAAAATCCCAAAACACCTGCCGTGATCAAAACGAATGCCAAAACCACCACTGCCTTCGGTTTCATACAGACCTCCTTCCAACCGAAAAAGGGGACGTTGGTTCTAAAACAACTTGCAGATTTAACCTATTGAAACCATCTTATTTTTCTATTACATTATTCCCGACATGAAGGATATCGTCAAGGGTTTTCCCAAAGACATCCGGAGCCTCATCCGGAAAGCAAAATGGACCATGCCCACCGCGGGGCTGGCCATGGGGTATGCCCAGGCCAACCTCGTCATCCTCCCCGAAAAAAACGCTTTTGACTTTCTTCTCTTCTGCCAGAGAAATCCGAAACCCTGTCCCCTGTTAGAAGTCCTCGAACCAGGAATCTACCGGACAGAGTTTTTGTCTTCCAATGCCGATCTCCGGACCGATCTCCCCCGCTACAATATCTACCGGAAAGGCAGATTGGAAGCGACCGTCAAAGAGATTAAAAATCTCTGGGAAAAGGATTTTGTCAGCTTTCTTTTGGGCTGCAGTTTCTCTTTTGAAGAAGCGATGCTACGGGCAAAGATTCCTGTTCGCCATATCGAGGAGAATAAGAATGTTCCCATGTTCATCACCAACATCCCTTGCAAGCCCGCCGGAGGGTTTCACGGCCCGATGGTCGTCACGATGAGGCCCATTCCTCCGGACAAGGTGAGCCGGGCTGTCCAGATCACCTCCCGGTATGCCTCAGTTCATGGCGCTCCTGTCCATTTCGGCGATCCGGTAAAGATCGGGATCAAGAACCTCAGGAAACCGGATTTCGGAGATCCGGTGACTATTAAAAAAGATGAAGTTCCAGTCTTCTGGGCGTGCGGCGTCACGCCGCAGGCCGTTGTGATGAAGGTCAAACCCGATCTCTGCATCACCCACAGCCCCGGACATATGTTTATCTCTGATCTGCTCAATGAGGAGTTGGCAGCCCTTTAATGATTGTCTAAATCCCTCCCCGCCTCCCTTTTGCAAAATGGAGGAGAAAATATTGGAAATCATTTTTGGTTATCAGGTATAATTCTCCACAGTCTTTAATAGAAATGTAGCGTCCCGATTTAGTCGGGACGGAATTCGCCCCCAGTAAATGAGGGCGCTACAATCTCGAACCAGAAAGGGACACCCAATGGATAAAAAGGAGATTTACGAGAAATATCAAAAATATTTAGCCCCTTGTGTGAGCCATTACTATCAGGAACCTGTGATCTTTGATCGGGGAAAAGGAAAATATCTTTACGACATCGACGGGAAGGAGTATCTGGACTTTTTCGGCGGGATTGTCACGATCAGCGTGGGCCATTGTGACGAGGAGATCACCGAAAAGACCTGTCAGCAGATGAGGAAACTTCAGCATACCTCGACCCTTTATCCCACCCTTCCCGCCATCTCTCTCGCAGAAAAACTGGCTCAGGTCACTCCGGGAAGATTGCAGAAGTCCTTCTTCACCAGCAGCGGGACAGAGGCCGTTGAGACCGCTATCCTCATCGCCCAGCTTTATACAAAAAGCAATGAAGTGATTGCCCTTCGCCATTGCTACAGCGGATCGTCACTTCTGACGATGAACATTACCGGACATCAGAAATGGCGTCTCGGAGGAAGCCTCATCCCCGGGATCAAGCATGCTCATAACGCTTACTGTTTTCGATGCGCCTTTGGCAAGGAGTTTCCCGATTGCGATCTCGAATGTGCGAAGGATGTGAAAGAGTTGATCGAGACGACCACCTCGGGCCGCCCCTCAGCCTTCATCGCGGAACCGATTCAGGGTGTGGGAGGTTTCATCACTCCGCCGAAGGAATATTTCAAAGAGGTTGTCTCCATTATGAAAACCTACGGGGGACTCTTTATCTGTGACGAGGTCCAGACAGGCTGGGGAAGAACTGGGGGCAAGATGTTCGGCATCGAACACTGGGGAGTGGTGCCGGATATCATGGTCATGGCAAAAGGGGCGGCTAATGGCTCCCCTATTGGAATCACCATTGCGACACCGGAAGTGGCTGATGCCCTCGCGGGTTCTCACCTTTCCACTTTCGGAGGAAATCCGGTCACCGCTACGGCGGTCTTAACCACGATCGATGCCATTGAGAAGAGAGGACTGGTTCAGAATGCTGAGGAGATGGGCCGTTTCTTACGAGACCGTTTGGAAGGCTTGAAAGAGAGGTTCCAGATGATCGGCGAGGTCCGTGGCATGGGCTTGCTCCAGGGCATGGAGATCGTCAAGCAGGGTGAGGAGCCGGCCCCGGACCTGGTGAACGACATCTTTGAAGAAACGAGAAAGGAAGGACTTCTCATCGGACGGGGCGGTCTCTACGGGAATGTGATCCGCATCACGCCGCCGCTGACGATTGAGAAGGGAGAGATCATACGGGCAGCTCAGATTCTGGACCGTGTTTTTGAGAAGGTCCAGGCAACTCATGTGGTTTGACAATTGGA
>JAGVBT010000072.1 GCA_020059605.1 Deltaproteobacteria bacterium | reverse complement strand
GTTCTTGAAACTGTTGGATGCTGAAACAAGTCGGTACGACTCGAAACCGAGTTCAGCATGACGTCTTTCTTGTTTTTTGACTTTTTACGAATGTATCATCATTTGTATTTCGAAAATTCGTATTTGTTTCGAATTTCGCCTGCCTGCGCGAAGCCGCTTCGGCGAAGGCAGGGATTTCGTGCTTCGGATTTATGCCTCTCTTATTTCAGTCTTTTCCGGAACCTCACCGAACTCAATGTAATCATCAACCCACCCAGGACAGCCAGGGCCAGCATCTGATGCCACAGGACCTCCAGGCCAACCCCTTTGAGAAAGACCCCCCGGATGATGATCAGGAAATACCGCAAGGGGTTGAGATAGGTCATCGTCTGAAGCCACTCCGGCATGTTCTCCAGGGGGAAGGCAAACCCTGACAGGATAAAGGCGGGGTTCATGAAGAAGAAGGTGGAAATTTGGGCCTGCTGCTGCGTCGATGAGATGGTGGAGATGAAAAGGCCGATTCCCACCGAGCTCATGAGAAACAGGAAGGTCCCCAGGAGCAACACCAAAGGGTTTCCGCGGAGCGGTATTTCAAACCAGAATACTCCCAGAAGGGCAATCATGACGACATCGATCAGACCGATGAGAGCGAAGGGAAGCGTCTTTCCGAGAACCAGTTCCCAGGAGCGGATGGGGGTCACCATGATCTGTTCGAGCGTTCCCATCTCCCGCTCCCTCACAATGGCCTGGGCGGTCAGGATCATCGGGAGAAGAAAGGCAATCGTCGCGATGACCCCGGGGACATAAAAATATCGACTTTCGAGATTGGGGTTAAACCAGACCCGGGGTTCCAATTCCACTCCCGCCTCTTCGAAATCCCTCCTTCCTTCGCGGTTCAGCTTTTTGACCACCTTCTCGGCCGAATATTCGGAAAGAATGCGGCTGACATATCCCAGGGCAATCATCGCCGTATTGGACTCCGTCCCATCGACGATGATCTGGACCCCGGCGGTGTCCCCTTTCTTTATTTTTCGTGAAAACCCGCTTGGTATGTCGATGGTGAGCACGGCCTCTCCTTTGTTGATGAGAAGTTCGATCTCTTCAGGGGTTTGCGGGTGAGAGACAACTTTAAAATACTTGGACCGCTCGAACCGGTCGGCGAGGTTTCTTGAATCGACACTCCGGTCCAGGTCCCTGATCGCAGTGGCGATATTCTTTACATCGAGGTTTGCCGCATAGCCGAAAACGATCAGCTGGAAAATGGGCGGAAAGAGAAGCGTGATCCGCAACCGCTTATCCCTGAAGACCTGAATCAACTCTTTGACGAACAGAAATCGAACTCGTTCAAACATAAAAACCGTTGGAATGTTGGAATAATGGAATATTGGGTTAACTTTTAATCAAAATCTTTATCCATTATTCCATCATTTCAATATTCCATCCTTCTTTTCCTTTTTTATCTCAGCTCCTTCTTGAAACTTCTGGTCGCCACCAGAAGCCCTAACCCTCCCATCCCGATCAACGCCAGGGCCTCCTTCCAGAGGAAGGTTAAGTCCGATCCTTTCAGAAAGATCTCTTTGACGATGGTCACATAATACCTGGGAGCAATCCCGTAGGTGATGACCTGAAGCCAGAGAGGCATGTTCGCAATGACAAAGGTAAACCCTGAGAGGAGGAAAGTGGGCAGAAAACCGATGATCATGGCCATTTGATTGGCCAGCAGTTGTGTCCTGGCAACCGCGGAGATGGTCAACCCCATGGCCAAGGCGGCAACGAGGTAGATGCCGGAGAGCAGGAGAAGGAGGACAACGCTTCCTCTCAACGGGACTTGAAAGACCATCGTTCCCATCAGGATGGCCAGAGATAGATCCAGGAGGCCTAAAAAGAAGTATGGGAATAACTTGCCGACAATCAATTCCGTTTTCCGGACAGGGGTCGAAATCAGGATTTCCATGGTTCCCCTTTCCCATTCCCTGACCACCACCTGACCGGTGAGCAGAACTCCGATGATTGAAATGATGACGGCCACCAGTCCGGGGACAAAATAGTATTTCGATTCCAACTCCTCGTTGAACCAGATTCTTGGGCGTCCCTCCACCGGCGGGACCGGCCTGCTCCCGCCCAACCGTTCAATTTTTAGAAAGGTCTTCTCCTGCGTGTATTCCCGGACAATGGCCTGGACATAACCGAGGATGATATTGGCACTGTTGGAATCGGTTCCGTCCAGCACCACCTGAACGGGAGCTTTCTTCTCCGCCTTTATCATTCTGGAGAAATCCCTTGGAAGAACCAGCCCCATCTTAACGGCTCCCTCATCGATCAACCTTCTCATCTCCCGTTCATCCCGAACAAATGACCGAAGGGCAAAATACGGAGAACCGCTGAACCGATGGATAAAGGAAAGGCTCTCCTGCGCGCCGTCATGGTTGAGAACAGCGATTTTCACTTTTTTTACATCGAGCGTCACCGCATAACCGAAAAGGAGCATCAGAAGGGCGGGCATGAGAAGGACCAGTCCCAGGCTTCTCGGGTCGCGGTAGATGTGGATAAACTCCTTCCTTACGATCGCCCAGGTCCGGGATGGATTCATTTTTCCCTCACCCCCGGAGATGGCAGCAAAATCCGCCCGTCGGCCGGCATACCCGGCTTCAGTTCATGGTCTGCATTCGGAAGGTCCACTTTGATCCGATAAACCAGGGTCACCCTTTCCTTCTCCGTCTGGATCTGCTTGGGTGTGAACTCTGCCTGGGGAGAAATAAAAGAGATTCTCCCTTTATACTCTTTCGGGGGCTGGAGGTCCGTTGTCACCACCACATCCTGGCCCCATTTGACGCGGCCCAGTTCGGTCATCGGGATATAGGCTTTTAACCAGACATGGTCGATATCGGCGATGGTAACGATGGAGGTGCCCGGGTTGACCACCTCCCCTACCTCTCCCGATTTGACAAGAACCATTCCGGAGATCGGGGAATGGAGAACCGTATAACCAAGCTGCGTTTCCGACAGCCTCAGAGAGGCTTGCGCCTGTTCGACCTGGGCCTTCCCATCTTCGATATCCTCTTTCCTCGGCCCTTCCTTCACCAATTTATAAACCTCCGTCGCCCTCTCCAGGGCCGCCCCTGCGATCTTTAATTGAGTCTCCGTATGATCCATGGTTTCCCTGGGAATCACCCGACCGTCATAGAGGGCTTTCATCCGGCTCCACTGGATTTTCTTATGATCAAAATCGAACTGGGCCTGCCGGAGCCCGGCCTCTGCCTCCCCGACCTCCTCCGGCCTTGGACCGGCCAGCAATTTTCCCAAACGAGCCTGGGACGACCTCAGGGTGGCCCGTGCCAGTTCAAGCCGCTGGCGAAGGTCCTCATCATCCAGGCGCGCGATCACCCTCCCCTTTTCGACCCAATCCCCTTCCCGAAGGGAAAGATGGGCAATCCTTCCCGAGATTTTGAACCCGACATCCACCTCCGTCGTCTCAATATTGCCGGACACCCTGATCGAGGGGTATTCTTCTTTCTTCTCCCTAATGAAAAAATAGAAGAGAAAAACTCCGGCAATCACTGCCGCCAAAATGACGAACAACCCGCGTCTCACATCAATTCCTCCCAGCGCATTTTAGCCCATTATAAATTTCCGCCTCAAACCTGTCAAAACTTTTATTCTCCCAACCGTCTTCCCTCTTGAATTTTCCACTCATTATAGTAATATGATATTAAGATGTTGAGATTCAATGACATTCTCGATCGGTTGCTCTCATACAGTCCCAATGCCGACACCGACCTTCTGAGAAAAGCCTATGTGTTCTCGGCCAAAGTCCATCTTGGCCAGGTCCGCCTCTCGGGAGAACCCTATCTGACGCACCCGCTCGAAGTCACCGGGATCCTTACCCAGATGCGACTCGATCCCGATGCACTGTCCACCGGCCTTCTCCATGATTCCGTCGAGGATACCCTGACCACCCTCGAGGAAATCCGTGAAAACTTCGGGGACGAAATTTCACAGTTGGTAGACGGGGTGACCAAGATCAGCCGAATCTCCCTCCGTTCTTCAGAGGAGAATCAGGCCGAAAATTTCCGTAAGATGATTCTGGCCATGGTGAAAGACATCCGGGTCATTCTGGTCAAACTGGCCGATCGAACTCACAATATGCGAACTCTGAAGTACCATTCCACGGAAAAACAGGCTGAAATCGCCCAGGAAACCCTCGACATCTATGCCCCCCTGGCCAACCGCCTTGGAATTGATTGGATCAAAACGGAACTCGAAGATCTCGCCTTTAAGCACCTCTATCCGGATATCTACGAGGAGATCAACCGCAAAATCGCAAAGAAAGAGAAGGAGCGCTTCCGTTATACCGATGAGGTGATGCGAATCTTGAAGAAGAAGCTTTATGAAAACCAGATCGAGGGAGAGGTCACCGGTCGTCTCAAACAAATTTACAGCATCTATCTGAAGATGAAAGACCAGAATATCGATTTCGACCAGGTTTACGATATCACCGCCTTCCGGGTCGTCGTCAACAGCATCAAGGATTGCTATGATGTTCTGGGCATCATCCACTCCCTCTGGAAACCCATCCCCGGTAAATTCAAAGACTACATCGGCCTTCCCAAGGAAAACATGTACCAATCTCTGCATACGGCTGCCATCGGGCCCTACGGCGAACGGATTGAGATACAGATCCGCACCCAGGAGATGCACCGCATCGCCGAAGAAGGCATTGCCTCTCACTGGAAATACAAGGAAGGGAAAGCCTTCGATGAGGCGGATGACAAGCGGTTTACCTGGCTGAGACAGCTCCTCGAATGGCAGCATGACTTAAAGGACGATCAGGAATTCATTGAAAGCGTCAAGGTCGACCTCTTTCCCCACGAGGTCTATATCTTTACGCCGAAAGGCGAGGTCAAGGAATTCCCCATAGGGGCCACTCCGGTTGACTTTGCTTACAGCATACACTCTGATATCGGGAACCACTGTGTGGGAGCGAAGGTGAACGGAAGGATCGTTCCCCTGAAATACGAATTTAAAAGCGGAGATACGGTGGAAATCCTCACCTCTCCCAATCAGAAACCGAGTAAAGACTGGCTCAAATTCGTCAAGACCCCGCGGGCCAAGACCAAAATCCGGCAGTGGTTCAAATCCGAGGAGAGGGAAAAATCGATCGCCATTGGAAAAGAGATTCTGGAAAGGCAATTTCGAAAATACGATCTTCAGCAAACCAAGCTGATGAAATCAGGAGAACTGGCAAAAGTGGCCGGGGAATTCAGCTTCCAGGGAGCCGAAGATCTGGTCGCCGCCGTCGGTTATGGAAAAGTGACCGCCAACCAGGTCATCGGAAAGCTCCTCCCTCCGGAAAAGCTGGAGCAGAAGGATCAACAGGAGGAGGGTCGCCTGCAAAGCCTCCTTCATAAGATCACCCGCACGGGTCAGAAAGATTCCATTCTCATCAAGGGCATCGATAATGTGATGGTCCGCTATGCGGGATGTTGCAACCCCGTGCCGGGAGAAAGGGTCGTGGGATTCATTACCAGAGGCCGTGGAGTCACCATCCATACCGTCGATTGCCAGAGCATGGTCGATGAGGATCCCAACCGGAAGGTGGAAGTGGAGTGGGATTCAACCAAGGGATACAGTTATCCCGTGCGGATTCGTATCTATTCGGACGACAAGAAGGGATTGCTGGCGGAGATCAGCGGTTCCCTCTCTTCCAATGAAGCCAACATTACCAATGCGAGAGTGGAAACGACCGATGACCGAAAGGCCATCGGGACTTTCGAACTGCAGATCCGGGATTTAAATCACCTGAAAAAAGTGATGAAAAGCCTTGAAAAGATAAAAGGGGTTCACCGGGTGGAAAGGATGAGGATCGAAGGACAGGTTGAATCCTAATTTCAGAAAGAAAGTAGATGTTTCGTCCAACGGTAACGATACCCGTATCGTTAATAAAAGGTTACGTTTAGTGTCTCTTCCTTCTATGCACCTAATCGTAACCGAAAACCGAAACGGGATCAGGCCGCCTTGGTGATGGCGCCTGAGCGGAGGCACCGGGTACAGATCTTTACCTTGACGGTCCGGCCCTCTTGAATCGCCTTCACCTTATGGAGGTTCGGATACCACACCTTCCGGGTCTTATTGTTGGCGTGGCTCACATTGTGGCCGAAAACCGGCCCCTTCCCACAGATCTCACATTTTTTAGCCATCTTCAAACCTCAAAAATTAATTTTTTTATGGTAACACAATTGTATCTAAATTTCAAATCATCTCACTCTTTAAACGCAGTTACGGGTTCCCGGATCAGTTCGCCTTTCTCGAAGCGTTGGATCGAAAGAGAAGAAATATCGATGGTGGTCGCCTTCCCATCGACAATGACCTCCGAAATCACCTTTCCCACCGCAGGGCTGTGTTGAAATCCGTGGCCGCTAAAACCATTGGCTAAGATAAATCCCTCCAGGCCGGGAACCTTTCCCAGAATGGCATGGTTATCGGGCGAGATCTCATAAAGTCCCGCCCAACCCCTGGCAATACGAGCGTTCTCAAAGGCAGGTACCCGATAGGTCGCATTTTCCGAAGCTTCAACCATAGCTTCATAGTCAATGCTCGTATTCAATCCCGCCTCCTTGTCCAGAGGACCTGAGAGGAGGAATCCATCCACCTCCCGCCTGAAATACCATCCCCGGTGAAAATCGATGGTGAGCGGAATGTCCCGTTCCGTGAGATGGAAGGGTGCGGTCACAAACACCTGCCTTCTCAAGGGTTTCACGGGGATCTTCATATCCGCCATCTCGCCCACGGACGAGGCGTATGGCCCGCCGGCATTGACAACCACAGGGCTGGAAATCTCCCCATCGCTTGTCCTGACCGCCATGACCCTGCCTTGAGCAACCAGGATTTCTCTTGCCTCCGCCCCCTCATAAATCTTTACCCCGACCCTTTTGGCTCCCCGGGCAAATCCGGAAAGAACCTCGCTTGGACCGGCATATCCGTCCTGGGAGCAAAAAGTCCCCCCCAGGATGTCGTCCGCTTTCAGGTAGGGCCATTGCTTTCCAATCTCATCCGAATCCAGGTATTGAACGGGAATATGGAACCGTTTCTGGAGTTCGATATTCTCCTTAAAAATCTCCACCTCCGATGTCGTCGTTGCCAGGAAAAGGTATCCGATCCTTCTGAATTCAGGATCAACCCCGAACTCTTCCTCAAACCGATCGAAGGTTTTGAGGGACTCAAGGGAAAAAAGGATGTTGATCTCCGTGGAAAATTGTGTTCTTATCCCGCCCACGCACCGACTCGTGGACCCCTCGCCCAATTGCCCTTTCTCCAGAAGAACAATCTTCCCGGCTTTCCTCTGTCCGAGGTGATAGGCAATGCTCAACCCGATGACCCCGCCTCCGATGATCACGACATCTGCAATCCGTTCCAACGTAACCCCTCACGTTCCTCTCGGATGAATGAAGCACCCCGCAGCACAGCCGGGTGGGTATTCTGGCGCATTTTTATAAAATGAACGAGCGTGAAATGACTTTAAAGATGAAATATACCATAACACAAAACATCCTTTCTTAAAATGTTTCCCGGCTTGTGGATTTCTGATCCGTCAGGCGGAAGAATTTTTTTCTTTGCTTTTTTCCTCTCATCCATTATAAAATGTACCCAAATTTAAAGAAGGAGGGATGCCCGATGAAAAAATTGTTATTCCTAACGATCCTCTCATTATTGATCCTAAGTGTCTCCCTGGTTCAAGCCCAGACGCTCACCTGGACGGCGGGTGGAGTGGGCGGCGGATGGTATGCCATTGCCGGAGGTATCTCCAACATGATCAACGAAAAGTCGGGGGGAATCACGGTTAAAGTGATCCCCGGGGGCGGCACCGTGAATCCAAGGCTGGTCGACAAGGGCGATTGCGAGCTGGGATGGGGCCTCCCTTTCTTGAACGTGGCGGCCTGGAACGGCGAGGACCCTTATGACAAAAAACATTCGAACCTTCGGGCCATTGCAGGCGGCATGAGCCTGAACTTCTTCCATTTCTATGTGGCGGCCGATTCTCCCATCAAAACCATGGATGAAGTTTTTAAGCAGAAAAAACCCCTTCGCATAGCCATTTCGCCTGCCGGAACATCGGATGAATGGGTTTTCCGAAAAGTCCTTACCGCCTATAAGACGGATTACAAAGAGCTCGAAGCCGCAGGGTTTAAGTTCTTCCGGGGCTCCTACGCGGAACAGGCAGGCCAGTTTAAAGATAAGAACGTCGACTCCGTCTTCACCTTCCTGGCGACTCCGGGGGCCGCCGTAACCGAAGCCTCCATCGGGCGTCCCCTCAGGCTCATCCATTTCTCGCCAGAGGTTTTACAGAGCCTGAAACAATATGGCATCGAATCCGGAAAGATTCCGGCGGGGACCTACGCCAAGGCAGCCAACGCCAACGAGGACATCACGACTGCCATCGCCGGAAGCGTCATCCTCGTCAACAAGAATGTGGCTGACGATGCAACCTACCGTATGGCCAAGGCGATCCATGAAAACCTTGAGCAGTTCCGAAAAATCCATGGCTCCCTGGCCCCGTATCAACTGAAGGATGCCGTGACGGGATTGGGTTTGATTCCCATTCACCCGGGTGCGGAAAAATACTACAAGGAAAAAGGCGTGTTGAAATAGGGACCGATCTTCCGGGAACAAGAATGCCCGCCCTGTCCTTCCCAGGATCCGAGCGGGCATTCTTGTTGAACTGCAATCATGCGCACATTGACGGGATGGCTGAAAGTTACGATCCTGGTTTATGGAGTGGGCGCCGCCCTCTTCCATCTTTACACCTCCGGATTCGGGACCTTCGAACCCCGGACCCAGCGGGGGCTTCACCTCCTTTTTCTTCTTCCGCTGGTCTATATCCTTTTCCCCGCCACGAAGCATTCTCCCAAAAACCGCCCCAGCTTTCTTGACGTCCTGGCCTCCCTCTTATGCTTCGCCGGACCCGCTTATATTGTGTCCAATGCCGAACGTTTGAATTTCAGGATGGTGGGGATGGACGAGGTTTTAACCTTGGAGATGATTTTAGGCACGGCCCTCGTCATCCTGGTGGTCGAAGCCGCCCGGCGGGCACTTTCCCGCTGGATGGCGATTACAATCGCCATATCCCTTGTCTATTTAGCCACCGCTCCTTACTGGCCTGGGTTGCTGAAATTTAAAGGCTATACATTCCCAAGGATGGTCGAAGTCCTGTTTCTGGCAGGAGACGAAGGAATCTTCGGGTTTCTAACGGGCATCTCCTCCAACATCCTCTTCATTTACATTATCTTTGCCTCTTTCATGCTCCATGCGGGCGTTGGCCAATTCCTCATTAACTTTGCGATTCTGGCTGCGGGATGGACAAGGGGAGGCGCTGCGAAGATTTCCGTGATCTCCAGCGGACTCTATGGGACCGTGAGCGGAAGCACGGTGGCCAACGTCTATGCAACCGGAAGCTTTACCATTCCCCTGATGAAGAAAGGAGGTTTCCTCCCGAAACAGGCCGCCGCCATCGAGGCCGTTTCAAGCACGGGCGGGCAACTCATGCCGCCCATTATGGGAGCGGGGGCCTTTATCATGTCGGAGATCACAGGGATTCCCTACTTTAAAATCATTCAGGCGGCCGCCGTCCCTTCCCTGCTTTATTTCTTCGGCTTATTCTGCGTGATTCATTTCATTGCCTTGCGTCAAGGGATGAAGGTCCTGCCTAAAGAGGAAAGGCCAGAGGTCTGGCCGATGCTCCGAAATGCCTACTATTTCCTTCCCTTCGTCCTGGTGGTTGTCTTCCTGGCCTACGGGTATTCCCCCAGCAAATCGGCTTTTTTTGCGGTCCTGATCATCTTCGGGCTTAGTTTCCTGGATAGAAAAACCTGGATGACTCCTAAAAAAATGATCGACGCCCTGTTTCAATCGGCCGTCAATGCGGCCATCATTGCCACGGCCCTTGCCGGCTCCGGAATGGTGGTTGGAATCCTGACCCGGACCGGAGCCGCCCTGGCCTTCGGAAGCATCCTCATGACCGCATCCCTGAACAACCTTCTCCTTGCCATGATCCTTATCTTTCTGGTCGTCAGTGTTCTCGGAACCGGGATTCCGACCACTCCTTCTTATATCATTGCCGTCATCGTCGGAGCGTCGGCTCTCGGAAAGTTTGATGTCGCCTTATTGTCGGCCCATCTTTTCGTCTTCTATTATGCCGTCCTTTCGGATCTCACTCCACCGGATGCCATCACCGCCTTTGCAGCGGCAAACCTGGCAGGCTCCGAGATGATGACCACAGGGATCGAGGCTTTCAAACTCGGAATGGCCGGATTTCTTATTCCCTTCGCCTTTGTCTTTCAGCCCGCCCTTCTCCTCGATGGGACCCTTCTTGAGATCCTCAGGGCAACCGGATTGACCTCTCTCGGGGTGGTCTGCCTGGCCGCCTCCCTCGTCGGCCATATCTGGTCGCCCTTGAACTGGATCCAGCGGCTTTTGTTCGCCGCATCGGCTAGCCTGCTGGTCTTTCCCACGATCGGCATGGAATTGATCGGCATTGGACTGGCGGGAGGATCCTTTGTCTGGGCAAGGATAAGAAAAACTATACCCAAACACCAAACACCAAGCACCCAATAAGCACCAAGTGCCAATAACCAAAACGATCGTAAACCCATCCCTCTCCCCATGAGGCTGTGTCGTAATAGCAGGCAAAGGGGGAGAGGATAAAGGTGAGGGGAGACTGGTGTTTGGAATTTGGTTATTGGTTATTATTTGGAACTTGGAATTTGGTATGTGATTATTGGTGGCTCTTCTTCTTCAACATCTTCATCAGAAACACCATCTCTTCATTTTTCATCCAGTAGGAGCAGGCCAGATAGACTCCCAGGCCGGCGCCGATCCCCGTAAATAGAAAGAGGGCCTTCTCCAAGAGGCGGCCCGTGGTCGTCCAATCCCCGAAAGAGCAGACCCCGTAGGCTACCCCCCCCATGGGAAGGCTTGAAAGTAGGATCCGGCCAAGGGATTTTAAATTTTTACTCAAACCCAATCCCTCCAGTTTCGGATTTAACTTCCAGCACAGAAGGATCAGGTTCAGGATCGAAGAAAGACTGGTGGCCAGGGCGAGCCCCGCATGTTTTAGCGGGATGATCAAGATTGCGTTAAACAAGACATTGGCTCCAAGACAGATCAGGGAGATCTTAAGCGGGGTCCAGGAATCTTGAAGCGAATAAAAGGCAGGCACAATGGTCCTCACCCCTGCAATAGCCCAAAGGCCAACCGAATAAGAGAGGAGGGCTTGGGCGGTCATCATTGTTGCGGAATAATCGAAGAGCCCTCTCTGAAATAGGAAGTTGACAATGGGCGTCTTCAGGGCGATCAGTCCGATCATTGCAGGAATACAAATGAAGGAGGTGAGCCGGAAGGTAAAGGAGAGCGCGCCCTTAAATTCCTCCATCTTTCCCTGCGAGGCGAGCCCGGACAGGCTTGGCAGGGAACCCACCCCGATGGCGATCGCAAATATTCCAAGAGGAAACTCCAGCAATCGATCGGCAAAGAAAAGATAGGAAACGCTGCCTCCCGGAAGGAAAGAGGCAAAGATCGTATCGATGAACACATTAAATTGATAGACCGCTGTTCCGATGAGTCCCGGGATCATCAGGGCGCCGACCCTCCTGATGGCGGGATGCCTGAAGTGAAAATTGAAACGGAAGGTGACCCCCTTCTGCCATAGAAAAGGAACCTGGAAGAGAAACTGCAAGACCCCGCCGGCAAGAACTCCGAGGGCGAGCGTCATGACCGGTTTTTGAAAGAAGTGATAGAAGAGAAAGACGGAGAGGATTATGGAGATGTTGAGGAAGACGGGAGCGACGGCCGGAGCGAAAAAGTGGCGCCGGGAGTTGAGAATTCCCATGCAGAGGGCAAAGAGGCCCATGAAAAAAAGGTAGGGGAAGATGAATCGATTGAGCGTGACGGTCAACTGAAATTTTTCCGGAACCCGGATGAATCCCGGTGCGATGACCTGGATTAAAAACGGCGAAAGGAGGATTCCGGCGAGAGTGATCACAACTAATATGAGCCCCATCAGCGTGAAGGCTGCATGGGTCACCTCCTTGACCTCTTCTTCCGTCCCCCGTTGGAGGTATTCAGTATAGACCGGGACGAAAGAGATGGTCATTGACCCTTCTCCCACCAACCGCCTCCAGAGGTTTGGAATTCGAAAGGCAACGAAGAAGGCATCTGCCGCCATCCCCGCCCCGAAAAAATGGGCAATGACCATATCTCTGAAAAACCCCAGGAAACGGCTGACGAGAGTCCCCATTCCGATGGTGGAAGCGGCCCTTGCGATCTTTTTGTTCTCAGACATAAAACGAATAAATCGAATGACAGAGAATGTCCCGAATAAACCCGAATTCGTCGGATTCGTTATCATTCGGGTAATTCGTCATCTGAAAGGCACTTGACACACGCTATCCTAAAATGTTAAATAAATCAACAAGCTAAATGAAAGGAGGACGAATTTTGGCAAGTCACGTATCGGCGATAAAAAGAGCGAAACAGAATCAAATCAGGAGGGGCCGAAACCTCCATCTCGAAACAACCGTGAAGAGCTCGATCAAAAAAGTCCGGGAGGCAATTGATGATAAGGACACGGAGGGCGCCCGAAAAGCCCTGTTAAAGGCTGTCCCTCTCATTCAGAATGCCTGCTCAAAAAACATCTTCCATAAAAACAACTCGGCCAGAAAGATATCTCGGCTGACTCAAGCCGTCAATAAATTATCCGCAACCGCCAAGGAGCAAAGCGCATAACGGTTTCACCGCGGCCGGCAGAGATCGATCACAAGTTTTTCCATCAGAAGGGTCTTGGGTCCACGCCCCGATTTAATGGCTACATCGGTCCGGTAACATTGCAGAATCCCCTTGCGCAGGGCAGTCTCGGAGAACCCTCTCCCCTGTTCCCTCAACTTCCTGACGCTCCACGCCGGCATCCGGAGCGCTTTCGAGATTTCCTCAGGGTCTTCCCGGTTGGAGGCTATCGTTTTTGCTCTTAACATATTCCAGTAGTGTTTCGACATCATGCCGATGAGAAGCGGGACAGGATCGTCTTTCCTCTTCGGAACGGGTTCTTCCTTCTTAAACGGAATCGATTTCGATTCCAGCGCCTTCTCCAGGATGCTGAGCGCCCTTTCCAGATCCCGGCGGCCGATGGCGTCGGTTAAATCGAAAACCGTGCTGATCTTTACGTACGATGTAATCCCTTCGATATCGGAAAGCTCCGCCACTTTCTTGGTCCCGATGCTTAAGAAGGCCTTCTCCAGTCCATTTTCAAGTTCCTGGAGACGGTCTCCCACCATCTCTACGAGATATCCGGCCGCCTCCTCGGTGATCGACTTCCCCTTCTCCTCCATCCTCTTTCTGACCCAGGAGACCAGCCCCTTCCCTTTTAACCGCTGGAATTCGGCAACCTTTCCAACCTTCTCTATCTCTTTCTGATGCCTCTTCCATGGTCCCGCTGCCAGCCCTTGCATTGCGAAACAGGTTTTAGGTGAAGGATCGCGGAGATAGGAAAGCAAGGTCTCCGCCTCTTTTTCGTCAAACTGGTCCGCTTCTCGAATGAGAACAAATCGATATTGAGAAAACATCGGCAAGGTCCGGGCGGCCTCAATGATCTCCCGGGCGTTGTGTTCCACGCCGTGGAAGACATGAAGATTAAAGGCTCTCTCCTTCGGGGTCAGGGTCCGATCCAGTAACCGCCGGATCTCCTCTTCGATGAGATAGTCCTCGGGACCGTATAGGAAGTAGATGGGATAAATTGGTGAGCTTGGCTTCGCCATTATTCTATTTTGACCATGTTTGCTGATTGTACCGCAATTTAAATTCCAATAACCAAATCTCAATTCCCAAATAATAACCAATGAACCAATGACCAATGTCCGAAACAAGAAAGTTTATAAACCATATTACGTTTAAAATTTTGGTGATTGGAATTTGGATATTATTTGGTTATTGATGCTTGGTTATTGGTGTTTGCCTTTCTGGCTTCCTTCATAAAGATCATACTCCAACAGCCGGCATTCGATATTGGAATTGAAGAAGGGAATCCTCCTTTGTGTCCTCAGCCCCACCTGTTTGGCCAGGTCTCGATTCCCGGTAAAGATGTACCCGCGGTACCCCTGGCACCGCTTCTTAAAAAAATCCCCGATCCCCTTGTAGATTCCTCTCAGCGTCTCTCTCTCGCCCATCCGCTCCCCGTATTCGGGATTGAGAATGACAATACCTCCCCCGGCGGGAACCGGGGTTTCGCCAAACTGACAGATTCCGAAGTCAATCCACCGTTCCACGCCAGCGGTCTGGGCATTTCTCTTGGCTCCCTGGATCGCTTCTCCACTGATATCCGTGGCAATGATCTTTCCATCCATTGTATCCCTTGCCGCAGCTCTTGCCTTTCGCCGTATTTCCCTCCAGGAAGACTCGTTAAACCCCTTCAGGTGCATAAAGCCATAATTGCTTCTCAACAACCCCGGGGGTCTTCCAAGGCCGATCAAGGCCGCCTCGATTGCAAGTGTTCCGCTCCCGCACATGGGATTGATCAAGGCACGGTCTCCCTTCCAGCCGGTCGCAAGAATCACCCCTGCGGCGAGCGTTTCCTGCATGGGCGCCTTCAGGGGAATCTTCCTGTACCCTCTTCTCGAAAGGGGTTGTCCTGAAGTATCGACAAAGACAGAACCTATCTCCTCCTTCCAGAACAGATGAACGACCGCCTGATCTCTTTCTGAGCCCGAATCCGGCCTCCGGCCGCGAGATTTCTTGATCCGGTCTACCATGGCATCTTTGCATTTGACATTGGCAAAGCGAGAATCTTTTATGGTCGGGTTATCCACGGTTGAGGTGACGCAGAGGTAACCCTTCTCGGGGATCAACTCTTCCCAGCTCATCGACGAAACTTCTCTATAAAGTTCATCGGCGTCTCTTGCTTTTAACCGTTCGATGAAGAAAAGGACCCGATGCCCGGTCCGGATAAAAAGGTTCAACTTCATTGCATCGTCCATTGTTCCTTCCGTCTCAACGCTTGCCATCCCCTCCGAATGGATCGGATAATCGAGTAGACGGAGTTCCTCTTTCAGGAAGGGAGGAATGCCCTTGGCGCAGGTGATGACGATCCGACTCTTTTTCCCCCAGATATTCATCGGCTCTCCCATTCAAGAATACGTGATATGATACCATATTCCTAACTCGGTTGCCTCCTCTTTTTTGCGTTCTGTCCCCGGAAGAGCTAAAATATGTTCGGAGGAGAAGGCATGGAGCGCTGGCAAAGAATACTATCCGAATCCATCACCGATCCCGATCAATTGGCCTGTCATCTCCCGATAGACCCGGAACCCCTTCGACCGGTCGTCGCCCGCTACCCGCTCCGGATCACCCGCTACTATTTAAGCCTCATCCGGGAAAGGGACGACCCAGTCTGGCGGCAGTGCATCCCTGACCCCTTGGAATTGGAACCGGATGCCCTTTCTCTTGATCCCCTAAACGAAAAAAGGTTGAGCCCCGTGCCGGGTCTCATCCATCGTTACCCCGACCGGGTCGTCCTGATGGTCTCATCCGCCTGCCCGACCTTCTGCCGTTTCTGCACAAGGAAAAATAGGTTGGACCGCAAAGGAAACGCCCGTTTTTTTGACTCCATGGAAGCCGCTTATGAATATATTGAAAGGAGACCCGTCATCCGGGACGTGATCCTTTCCGGCGGCGATCCCCTGTTGCTCACGGACGACGGACTTGAAAATATCCTTCTCAGGCTTCAGGCCATCCCCCATCTGGAAATGATCAGGCTCAATACCAGAATACCCGTGACGCTGCCGGAGCGCATCACCCAACAGCTCTGCCTGATGCTGAAAAGATATCACCCCCTCTATATCAATACCCATATCAACCATCCGATGGAAATCACGCCGTCTTCGATGGAGGCATGCGCCGTTCTGGCGGATGCGGGGATTCCGCTTGGCAACCAGACCGTATTGCTCAAAGGGGTCAACGACGACCCGGAAGTGATGAAACAATTGATGCAGAAACTCCTGACCCTCAGGATCCGTCCCTATTATATCCACCAGATGGACCTCGTGAAAGGAACGGGCCACTTTCGCACCTCTGTCCAACAAGGGCTAAGGATCATGGCGGCATTAAGGGGACATACATCCGGACTGGCAACCCCATCTTATGTCATTGACCTGCCGAAGGGTAAAGGAAAAGTGGCCGTCCTCCCCGACGAGGTCAAAAGGCAGGGGGAGACGCTCTTTCTGCGCAATTATATGGGTGAGATCATCGCATACCCTGATGGTAAAGAGGAGACGGAGGGTTAGTGGCTTAAAAAAAACTTTCTTAATATTTTCTGAGTATCCTCTTCCTTTGCCAGGCCATGGTCATGATCTAATAAGATATAGGTGCAATGGGGGGAATGGATAGCATCTCGCATTTTTTCACCATGTCCTTTTGGAACAATCGTATCCTGCGATCCATAGATCATGAGGAGCGGCTTATTCCTCATTTTTCCCGCATAGTGTATTGGCGATGAGGTTTTTTCATCTCCGGTAAAAACAAAATATTTCCACATCCTGTCCAGGAGTAATGGATGTATTTTGGTTTTGGGAATCTTGTTCTCGGCATCTCCTTCCCTGAGAAGATTTAAATCAGTGGGAGCGACAAGGCAGGCCAATCTGGAAAAATGATCTTGATATTGAACAAAAGCATGGTAAGCGGCAAATCCTCCCCTTGATACTCCTATTAAGCCTACATTTTTGAAAAACCTGAATGTCTTCATCCAGGACGCAGCGTCCGCCGCTTCTTTTGTATCCTGCAGTAAAGACATGCCGCGTATCCCCTGAAATTCTCCTTCATAAGATAGGACGAATATGTGAAATCCGATAGAAGCAAAATATTCCACATCTTTATAGTCCTCTTTTATAGACAGGGGTTCAAATCCACCGCGAAGATAGACGATTCCCAAATCAGGATTCGGTCTTTTGGGGATATATTCGATTCCCCTAATTCTATTCCCATGAATCATTTCATGAACCTTTTCTTTTTTAACCCCTGCGAATAAACCATTGATATACCTGCCGGGTAGGGGTGAGGAAGAAGTTGACGGGTATGAGTTTCCCGTAAATGTTGAAGCCAGAACCTTCAAGACATAGATGGGACAAAGGAGGACTATGATGATTAGCCCCGGGATGACCATGTTCATTCTGGTATATGCCCTTGAGTTAGGAAACTTTTTCATGGCATGACTGTGTTGCTCCTAAATGGCCTCTCACATTAAAACTAAAAAGTGGCAAAATCTTAACATATCCGATCAGGGATATTCTATAACACTTAAAAGGAAAACGGACTCCATCGTCGATCATGCCCCATTCTTCGTAGACTAACCCTTCTTGTTATCGTGATTTTCTAAGATCACCCTTTCATACAACCTTTTAAGTAGTAATTGATAATTCTTGTTGACTTTTTCATTCTGGGTATTTAGAGTTTAGTTAGAATTACCCTTCAACAAACGTCCTAAATTAGCCTAACAACCTAACCTTCAACCTTCTGGATGATGGTATGAATAGCAATTTTCAGAAGGTGCCTATATAAAGCCTCCAAGTGGATTCTCTGGCCCCTTGGAGGCATTCAGGAGTTTCACTTTCACAAATACATTAAAAGGGGGGTGGATTTATGTCAAAGGAGATGAATCGAAGGGAATTTATGAAGGCATCGGCTGCTACGGGTGCAGTTTTGATGACAGGAGGTCTTTCTCCGACTTTCGCACAAGAACTTAAACCGATCCAACTTTTGCCACCACAACTTGATGGGGGTAGGCCCCTTATGCAGGTGTTAAAGGATAGAAGGTCTACACGTGCATACTCATCTAAAAAGATTCCTTTACAAATTCTCTCCAACTTGTTGTGGGCTGCCTTTGGGATCAATCGACCTGGCACGAACTTGCGAACTGCACCCAGCGGATTTTTTAGCAATGATATTTATGTAGCCACTGCTGAAGGAGTGTTCTTATATGATGCACGCGCAAATCTACTGAATCCAGTATTGGTAGAAGATGTCCGTAATTTGTCCGGCCAACAGTATCCACCTCCTGGCGTATATGGCGGTTACGTAGGGGAGGCCCCTGTCAATCTTATCTATGTTTGGGATCGTTCTAAAAAGAGGCCCCATTACTCAGAGGAGTTAAATATGTATCATGTATTTACCAACACAGGACTGATTAGCCAAAACGTTTATCTATACTGTGCTTCTGAGGGATTGGTGACTGTTGTCCGTTCCTGGTTTAACAAACCAGCCCTGGAGAAAAAAATGAAGTTGCAACCAGAGCAATATGCTACCCTCGTTCAATCAGTGGGGTATCCCTAAATTGGCAAGAGGAGTGTAAGAAATATAGGGTGGGTTTTTTAATTAGCCCACCCCATAGTTCTTATCTCAATTGTGAACATTTTTCAACTTGTAATAGTTGAATCTACCATTCCACGCTGTTTGACGATAAGGTAGGTAACAGCGTCAAATTGGACTTTTGGATCGGTTGAATTTTGGGGTAAAAGGATAACATCTTCTATATTGATTTTTCATTTTTATCCAACCATACAAGATTTCGAGTCGAAATCGTTTACGATTACAATAGGTCTGGCCTATGATTGTCACTAACTAATTATTATTCAAGACAAAAAGCGTCACTTTTTCTCCTTCCATAAGATTTCAACTTCGAGTAAACCCTTAGAAATCAAAGAATTCAAACATTCAATTTCTTTTGGCACTTAAATTGCTCACAGTTTAGACAGGAAAAATAATTTTAAGGTAGAATGCCGATAAAGCCAAAACACGAGTAATCGTGTGACGGAAAGCCACGGGTCCTGAAGGTTCGGGATAGCCGGGTTGCCGAAGCAAAAGGAATTTTGCGGGGCCCGTGGTCTGTATTGAAGCGGGCCCTTTTCTTTAGGCCTTCCGCTTCATCCGATAAAGGTATTTACATGGAAAAGGTACTGGAATGCTCATTTTATCGAAATTCCAAAAACATCGACATGGGTCGTAGGCTCGGACTTTGCGACCTTGATGGCGGCCAAACGATTTGCAATGGAGACCTCAATTACTGTGAAAAACCAAGCACTTTAAATAATTCTCAAAAACAACAAAATGGGAATGGGAAAAATAGGAGAAAACATCCCCGGAAGGTCTTGGACTTACCACTTGAATACCGGTTTACGAATATCCCTAATGCTCATGGAGCACTTGTTGTCAATGGAAGTAAGATGGGTCTTCTCATTGAATCCGTTAAACACATTCCTGCTGGTACGAATTTAAATATAGCCGTCTTATTCCCAAAGGGGTACGAAATGGCCAATTTTGAGGTATCAGCAGAGATTGTCTGGAAGGAAATTTATTGGAAGGAGGACTGGGAAGGTTATCAATATGGATTAAAATTCATTCAGATCAGTAAGGAGGATCATTGGAGGCTAAGACAGCTTCTCAGCGGTCGATATAATTTAGACGAAATCACATCCAATCTATAAAGATCGTTTAGATAAGGGAGGTGTTCATAATTTTCGGAAATAACTGTGAATTCTATCAAGATGCCAAATGTCTCAAGAAGAATGCTTTCTGCGATCTCAAGTGCGATGATATTGATGGCTTTGAAGGTAAATTTGTACCTCTGCGTGAATCCCTGGATACAGAGGGAAAAAGCGAGGATAATTCAGATTTGAAGAATCTGCCGCCATTCCGCCTTCCAGGTACTATCCTAAAAAAGTAACGAAAAAGAAAGTTATAGGGAAGTCATATTATGGAAGACAGAATAGATAAAAAAGGGTTTACCCTCATTGAGATGCTGGTTGTCATTATGATTATAGGCATATTGGCAGCCGTCGCCATCCCGATGTACATAGATTACACAATAAAAGCAAAACTGACAGAAGTCACAAATGCGATCAGTTATGTTGTGACTGCTCTTGATATTTACCACCATGATCGAGTTCTAAATGGAGGCAGCAATGTTTGGCCTGATTGCGGAAATATTGCTGAAATTAAAACGAGCTTAGGCGTTGGACTTGTCGCGATAGGAAGAATTGGTGCTGCTTCAGTGGATCGGAACATTGGAGTTATTTCAGTTACCGTGGCCAATATACATGGCAAGGTGGATGGCAGTACAATCACTCTGACGCCCTCAATTAATGCTTCCGATTCTTCCCTATCTTGGAAATGGGGCGGAACCATTCTACCACAGTTTCTTCCTAAGCAGTGATTTCGTGTTGCGAGCATGATTTGAAGTTTCACACCATGCTTATATCGGGGAAGAGGAGTAACCCATGGAGGCTTTCAATCCGAAATCTTCAAATCATAAAGAAAGCTCATCTTCACTCTTTGTAGGTGAAGGAGTTAGACGGTAATTGGTTAGATAATATATGGGAATCACCTCTTGATTAATAATATTAATAATATCTTGACTCAAATAATATCTTGGTGTATGCTTAACTACAATAACATTTAAGTAACATGCTGGGACTTGCCTGACGGTTGACGGGTCTTACAGCCTTCCGTCAAAAAAGTTCCCCGGTGTTTTCCTTAAGATTTAACCTTACAACCCAACCTTTAACCTTTTAGGGATCATCATAAAACATGATAGAATCTCTTATGAAAGAGCGCCTGAAACTGCCCATATAAAGCCTCCAAAGAGGGGAATGCAATTCTTTGGGGGCTTTATTAGATATCCATAATGCATTCGTTATTCTGTAAGATTTTTAAAGGATGTCAAAATAAATTGGGGAGGTATCAATGAAACCAGAAACTGCAGGGAAGGTTAAGTTTGGAGTTTGGGGCCTTATTTGTGGGGCAGTCATTGTAATGATCATAGGCTTTGCGTGGGGCGGTTGGACAACCAAGGGCACTACCCAAAAGATGGCCGACGAGGCGGTTTTGGCGAGTCAGGCGGCGATCTGCGTCGCCCAATTTATGAAGCAAGCGAACCATGAAGAGAAACTTAAAGAATTAGGGGAATTAGATTCCTGGAAGAGATATGAATTTATTGAAAAAGGGGGCTGGGATAGAATGCCCGGGCAAGAAAAGGCTGACCCTTCTGTAGCCCGAGCATGCGCCAAGGGGCTTGAAGTACTTATCAAAAAATGAGTCATTGAGTTAGCCGTTGAAGATGATGCATGATTTATTTTATGTGTGTCACCCTTTACGCTTATACTTAAATTCTCTGGTTGATCTGTAAAAAAGAGCTACCGCTTCCGTCATATTTCCTGTTTATTCAGGATTATCGGAGGAACACTGAACTTTTGTGCAATATCTGTCAATTATCACTTAGAAGAGTAAGTCAGGGAGGGAGGGGACAAAGGACAAGAAAAAACCGTCCACCACGAAGCTGTCCCAAAAAAGAAAGAAAAGTCAGCGTGGAGTGGGCTTGAAGAATTTACACAGGAATGGAGCGAAACTTTTGTAACAAAGAGAAGGGGAACAAATCGAAAAAGACGAAAATGATTATGAACATTTACGCAGAAAACTTATTATCTCATGTAACAGACGAGGCGATCCGTGGGCTTTTGGATCCTTGAAAAGACGAGATAAAGAGTTTAGGGCGAGTCCTTCTTTATTTCCTTTAATGTATACAACCCAATACATATACCCTGACTCTACCCCTATTCGCCCCCCTGCATTCTTTCCCTTGAGTTTGTAGAATTTAATAGACGACGCTATGAAAAAGAGGGGCAAAACAAAGCAGACAATTCTCTTTGAGACAAAAACCAAACCATTCCTGAATGATTATTTGGTTCAGGTTCAAGATGAAAACGAACTCAAAAAGATAAAAGAAGCAACACGAAAAATTGCCGATGCGGCGGAACAGCGAATAAAGAAACTTAATGCGGAACTTAAATTCATAAAAGAGCAACTAAGGCAAGAAATAGAAAAACGGAAATACACGGTGGCAATTCTGCGAAAACAAGAACCCCTTCTTAGTGAACGAGTTAAAGAAATAAGCTGCCTCTATTCTGTTATTGGTTTCCTGGGGAATAAAGAATATGCTTCAGATGAGAAAAAACTCTATGATATTTTAAAAATCATCCCGACTGGTTGGCAATATCCGGAGGATACTTGTGTGCAAATTATTCTTGAAGGTAAGGAATATAAAACTGATAATTTCAAAGAGACGCCATGGAGGCAGGCCTCCGAAATCTTAGTTAATGGCAAGCCCAAAGGGGTTTTGACAGTAAGTTATCTCCAGGAAAAACCGGCAAAAGATGAAGGGCCCTTCTACATGGAAGAGAGGACGCTTATCGATGTCATTGCGAAATTTCTTGGCGAAATGATTGAACTTAAGCTTGCGAAGATAAATGAAATAATGTGATTTATCAATATGCGCATCATGGCCTTGGGTCTGCTGATGAAATAACAGAAGAGCAAACGGCCGACAAGTGCATGTACGCGGACAGGGAATACTGCGCCGCTTTGCCCTGTAGTGTTCCTGCTGGGGATGCTGGCATTATATTCACTTTCAATCGAAAATCCTCACTCTTTAGCGCCGAGTAACCCCCGCACTTTGTAAGTGACAAATTGAATGAGGAGGGGGGAGATTGGGTTGTCATCATTACGAAATCCTTTTTGACTCCTCTCTTAATTTTTTTATGGTTGGAGATTAACCCCGAAGTTCCATTAGATGGGAAGCCACCCGATGAAACTCTTATTGGTTTCACCTTCTCGTAAGTTTGGCAAAAAGGTAGTAAAAGCTATTAAGATACCTCAATTAAGCCTACACATTCTGGCCTCACTGACGCCAAGGGATGTTGATATTACCGTTGTAGATGAAGAAATCAGAGAGATAGATTTTTCTTTGGATTTCGACTTGGTTGGGATTTCTTGCATGACTGCGACGGCAAATAGAAGCTATCAATTATCCGATATGTTTAGACAAAGAGGTTCCAGAGTCGTTCTCGGTGGAATTCATCCCACTATCTTGCCGCAAGAGGCTATACAGCACGCCGATGCCGTTGTCATTGGAGAGGCAGAAGGCTGTTGGGCAGATGTCATCGATGATTTTAGAAAGAGAAGGCTCCAGAAATTCTACCATGTGCCAGAACCTGATCTTTCAAGGTTTCCTTTCCCGCGGCGTGATTTCCATATTGACAAGGCGCTATTTAACTGTGTCGGGCTGGTGACCACCAGAGGATGTCCGTACGCCTGTGAATTCTGCTCGGTGACGGATTTCTATGGGAGGAAAATTAGGCATAGATCGGTTTCCAGGGTTGTTGAGGATATCAAACAATCCGGCTCAAAGACGTTTTTGATCTTAGACGATAATGTCACCGGACACCCGAAATATTCCAAGGAATTATTTGAAGCTTTGATACCCCTGGGCATCGGATGGGTAGGACAAAGTTCCATATCCTTGGCGAAAGACAAAGAGATGCTGAAATTATGTCGCCTCTCGGGCTGTGCGGCCTTATTCTTTGGGCTTGAGTCTGTATCGCCTTCAAGCCTGGTGGGAATGGAAAAAACGCTTAAATCTGTAGAAGAGACTGAGGAGGCGATTAAGATTATCCAGGACAATGGTATTGCCTTTCACCCCTCCATTATTTTGGGATTTGATACGGATACGAAAGCCATTTTTGATGATACCCTGGAATTTCTGGCAAAGGCTAAACTTCCCACGATGGCCTTACATGTTTTGACGCCCTATCCCGGAACACGAATATACCATCGTTTCAAAGATCAGGGGCGAATCATATCTCATGATTGGAGCCATTACGACCACCATACCGTCGTATTTCAACCAAAGAACATGACTCCCCAGGAGCTTGCCGAGGGACACCATTATGTCCAAAGTGAGTTTTGTTCTTTCTCCTCTATCGTTCGACATATTCCATTTCTTTTAAGAGTTTCTCCTATCAACCTCAGGCGGATCATGCTTTTCCTGTTACTTAATATTACTGGTAAAAGCGTTGCAAAATGCATCGACATCTCCCTTGATTGGGCTGATAACAACAAAAAGTGGGATTCCCAGAAGAGTCGGCCCGATGATAAAGTCTTAAGAGGGAGCAACGTCTTCTCTTCAGATCAAGCCCATCTCCCGTTTCAGTCTTTAAAAGATGGTCTCCCGTATAAAAAAGATGAATCGGATCTTAATGAGGAGAATAAAATACCATAGACTCTCCGCCTCCCTTGAGGCTGTGTCGTAATTAGCCATTCGCCCTTCGACGCGCTCAGGTCGCTTCGACTCGCAACCGAGACGAACGGCTAAGTGATTGATTTTTAATATACCGCATTCCGTTCGTGGTGAGGCTCTCGAACCATGAACGGAATTACGACACAGTCTCCTTGAGAGGGGTGAAAAAATCGCTCAATTTGGGAAGGATTTAGACCAAGCGGTGATACAAGGACCAAAATATGGGAGCAGGCACCCTCATAGGCTACTTCGCAGAACGAGATGAAGCTCGTAGAGCTCTACGGAAGCTGCAGAGAAGGGGCTTCCGCCGCGCCGCATGGGTGCACAAGACCGCGGACGGAGATGTACACATACGGGATCCCTTCCTTTGGCGCCGTGCTCTCGGGGCTACCTTAACTGCCATTCTTTTCGGAGGCCTCGCCAGCGCTGCATCCCTGGTCCTCCACTGGCCGGCGCCTATTCTGAGCGGAAGCCTCTCTACCCTGGTTGCGATCTTTGCGGGTGGGTTGATCGGAACCCTCTTCGGTCGGGTGTGGATACGGCGATCGAAGTACGGTGTCGAGCGAAGGCTGCTTGAGGATCAAGCACGTTGGTTAGTGTCCGAGGAGACCGTCTTGATCCTTCAGTCGCCGATTGAAACACTGCGATTCCCAGTGGCGGTACTTCGAGAAACCGGAGACATCCCGCCCGCAGTCTTCGTCCTACATCCGAAGCGCGAGAATCCAATTGGAGAAGTGCGAAGCCCCGGGGTGCCGCTCTCTGCGACGCAGATCCAGGAGCATGTCCAGCGCCTGGCCATAGACCACGAAGTGGACCCAAGGCCTCGGCCGAACGCTGAGTTGCTCAGGCGGGTCGAAAACGCCCACCAATGGATCCATCAGGTATGCCTGGATCTCTCCGAAGCGAGTCGACTGGAACAGGGTGCGCCTCCGACCGCCGAGTGGATCCTCGATAATGAGTACGTCATCGAGAGCAACGCCCGCGACGTTCAGCTGAATCTTCCTCGGCGTTTTTACCAGGAGCTGCCGGCGCTCGCCAACAAGCCCTACCGGGGCCTGCCGCGCATCTACGGTCTGGTGAAGGAACTCGTCTCCTATACGGAATTGCGCGTAGACCGGGAGAACATCGTTGCATTTATTGAGACCTATCAGTCGGTGGTGCACACACTGACGATTGGCGAGCTCTGGGCTGTCCCCCAGATGCTGCGCATCGCGTTGATTGAGAGCATCCGGGATCTTGCCGCCAGCGCTCTGACCGAGCTGCGGGAAGGTGAGAGCGCCGACTTCTGGGCGAACAGGCTCATTACGGCCAACCGGCGAGATCCCAAACAGCTCTTCTCTATCCTGGCAGAGCTCGCTGCAACCCAACCCGGCCCGAGCCCTTACTTCGCTTCTCAACTGGTGGATCATCTCTACGACGAAGACGCCGTGTTAGCGCCGGTCCAGAGCTGGTTGGAACGCATTTACCGCAAGCCCCTGAGCGAGATCAACCTGCGTGAGCAAAACCGCCAGACGAAGGATCAGATCTCTATCGGCAACGCATTTACTAGCTTGCGCCAGCTCGCCCTGTTGGATTGGAGAGGGATCTTCGAACGTCTCAGCCGCGTGGAGCGGCTGCTTCGATTCGATCCATCCGGCGTTTATTCCAAGATGGATTTTGACACACGCGATCGCTACCGTCGGGCGATTGAAGAACTCGCCCGTGGGTCCGGTCAGGCGGAAGACCAGGTCGCACAACGCGCCATCGAGCTGGCAACGCAAGCCGCACGTGAAGCGGTGGAAGATGACCGGCGGATCCACGTCGGGACCTATCTGATAGGCGAAGGAAGGCCCGACCTTGCGCAGCTCATAGGCTGCCAGGAGGGGCCGCGTTTCCGCGTCCTGCAGTGGGTATACCGCCATCATTCTGCAGTTTACTTTCTTGGGCTCAGCCTCTTCTCCGCTGTATCCATCTCCCTGATCGTCCTGCTGGGTCTGCGCGGACAGACGCCCGGGATCCGGCTTGTGATCGCCCTCCTATTGCTGATCCCCGCCAGCCAACTCGCGCTCGAGGTTTTGAATTACCTCGTCATGCGGCTCCTTCCACCCCGAGCCCTTCCAAAGATGGATTTTGAGGTTTCGGGCATTCCTGACGCATTTCGAACGTTAGTCGTTGTGCCCGGTTTTCTAGGGAACACGGAGACAATCCGGGCAGAAGTGGAGAAGTTAGAAATCCGGTACCTGGCCAACAAAGAAAGCAATCTGCTCTTCAGTCTCTTCACGGACTACACCGATTCGGATCAGGCGCATCGTGAGGACGATGAAAGCCTGCTCCAGACTATGACCGGGAGCCTCCAAGCTCTGAACCATCGGTATGGCGGTCAGCGTTTCTTCCTTTTCCATCGGAACCGCACCTGGAGTGAATCCGAGCAGAAATTCATCGGCTGGGAACGCAAACGCGGGAAGATAGAAGAACTCAATCGTCTGATCGATGGAACGCGACCTGAAGATGCCGGTCGTTTGGTATACGTCGGCGACCCGGATCATCTGTCCAATGTGAGGTTCGTCATCACGTTGGACAGCGACACACAGCTGCCTCTTGGCACTGCCCGCAGGATGATCGAGACCCTGGCACACCCTCTCAATCAGCCGCGCTTTGATGCCGCAGGCAGGATCCTGGCAGGCACATACACCATCATCCAACCGCGCGTGAGCCCAACGCTTCCGAGCACGAATGCCTCGCTTTTCAGCCGGCTCTTCGCAGACGCGGTCGGTATTGACCCATACACCAAGGCCGTTTCCGATGTCAATCAGGATCTGGCCGGTGAAGGCTCCTACCATGGCAAGGGTATCTATGATGTGCGCGCCTTCAGTCGAGTGCTGTCCGGAAGGTTTCCTGAAGAGTGGTTGCTGAGCCATGATTTGATTGAAGGCGCTCACGTCCGGGTGGGCCTGGCCAGTGATATTGAGCTCTATGATGAATTCCCGCAGGGTTACTTGAACTACACCCGCCGGCAGCATCGTTGGATTCGCGGTGATTGGCAAATCTCGGATTGGATTTTGCCGCGGGTTCCCCAACCTGGAGGGCGGCGAGCGCCAAATCTGCTCTCCTGGTTCGACCGTTGGAAGGTTTTCGACAACTTGCGCCGGAGCCTGATACCCACGACCAGCCTGGGCTTGCTCATAGCCTCCTGGCTGACTTCTTCTCAGATGGGGTGGATCTCTACGCTTGTGGTCGCCATGCAGTTGCTCTTTCACCCTTTCGCGCAGCCCTTCACCATGGCGACCACCCGCCATGGGCTGAGGAGCTTCTCCTTCCCGAAGGTGGCGCACGACCTGCTGCGGACGGTTGCTGATGCGGCGTTACTTATGCACCAGGCCTGGCTGGCTCTGGATGCCATTGTGCGGGTCTGGTATCGCCGCCTCATCTCTCGGCGGGGGTTGCTCGAGTGGACTTCGGCCCAGGCGACCCATAGGAGCGCCCCGCGTGGGCAGCCATTGTTCGTAGCTTCTTTGGGTCTGGCGAGCCTATTCAGTGGGATCGTGGGTTGGGCGGTGCAGCGCTGGATGCCATCCAGCTTTGCGATGGCCAGCCCCTGGCTCGTCTTGTGGTTCCTATCCCCTTTGATCGGCTGGCTCTTGAACCTTCGACCGCAGGCGAAGCAAAAGCAACTACTGTTGCCTCAAAAGGATCAGCGGTTCCTGAGGAAGGTGGCACGACGAACCTGGCGCTATTTCTCGGACTTTATCAGCGATGACACGTCTTGGCTTCCACCGGACAACTACCAGGTCTCCCCACAGAATCAACTGGCGATGCGCACCAGTCCAACCAACATCGGTCTCTGGATGCTCAGCGCACTATCCGCACATGATTTCGGGTATATGACTGCGGATCAGGTCGTCGAAAAGCTGACCCATACCATGGAGACGATCGGCAAACTGGACCGCTATGAGGGCCATCTGCTGAATTGGTACGATGTTCAAACCCTGACCCCTCTCGAACCTCGCTACGTGTCCTCCGTAGACAGCGGAAACCTGCTGGGTGCCTTATGGTCACTGGAGCACGGACTGGACAAGCTGATTCAGGCCCCTATCTTGGATGGGAAAGCTTTTGACGGCCTGCGGGATACCGGGGAAATCCTGAAACAGGTCGTCGAACAGGAAAGCAATTCGGGTCTGGATGGTCACGCCCTCAACGAACTGATGCGCACGTGGGAAACCCCGCCGGCTCGTATCGCCGACGCGCTTCGCCTGCTGCGGCGGGTGGAGAGTGGCGCAAAGGTTCTGTCCGATGCAGCTCGTGAGTCCGCCGAGGTTGAAACGGGAGCGGCTTATTGGGCCAGGCAAGTGAAGGAGCAGGTATCGGCCTGGCTAAGGATCACGGATCGCTATCTCACCTGGATCGAAATCCTCGATGAAAAAAAGGAGGATGAGATCACCCCTCTGGGCCTTGAAGCCCTGGTCGCCATCCACCAGGCTATGTCTCACGCGCCTTCGCTTCTCGATCTTGCTCACGGGTCCATCGACTGTATTCCGATCCTCCAATCGATCCGCGAGCAGGCTCCACCAGCCGCCCGCCCCCTCTTCGAATGGCTTGACCGCCTGCTGGGGTCCTTCGCCAGGTCGCGATGGCTGGCCGGTGAAATCCTGGGTTTGGGCGAGCGGCTCATCCAGGACGGACGCGAGTTATCCGAATCGATCAATATGCGCTTCTTGTATGATTCCGAACGACGGTTGTTCTCAATCGGCTACAATGTTTCCGAAGGCCGCTTAGATCGCTCCTACTACGATCTCCTGGCGAGTGAGGCGCGGCTTGGGAGTTTCGTCGCCATCGCTCGGGGTGATGTCCCGGTTGAGCATTGGTTCTCCATGAGTCGACCCTACGGTGCAATCGGTCGGCGCCGGGTGCTGCTCAGCTGGACCGGGACCATGTTCGAATATCTGATGCCGCTGATTTTCCAACGCTCCCAGGAGAACTCGCTCCTGGATAAAGCGGCGAGGGAAGCGGTGGCGATCCACATTGCTTACGGCCGTCAGCGTCGTGTGCCGTGGGGGATCTCGGAGTCTGCCTTCGGGGATCTGGACCTCAACAAGACCTATCAATATAAGGCCTTTGGCGTACCGGAACTCGGATTGAAGCGCGGCTTAGAGGAAAAGGTGGTCGTCTCGCCCTATGCCACCCTTCTGGCGCTCAGCGTTGCGCCGAGAGAGGCCGTGCAGAATCTGAAACGACTGGCCGGCCTGGGGCTGTTGAACGATTACGGTTACTACGAAGCGATGGACTTCAGCCGTCAACCGAGTCGTGAGGGCGAGCGTGGGTTGATCATTCAAGCCTACCTGGCACATCATCAAGGCATGGGTTTCCTGTCACTGGCCAACTTCCTCCATGGCAATTCTATCCAGCGCCATTTCTATGCCGACGCACGCGTGCGTGCCGTTGAGCCCCTGCTCTATGAACGCATCCCGATCCTGTCTCCGCTGCACCACATCTCCACGCGAGAGAGAATGTCTTTGCCGGAGAGCGTCGACGAAGTATCCCCATCGGTCAGCAAATTCGATACCCCCCATACGAGCATGCCCAAAACCCAACTCCTTTGCAATGGTCGCTATTGCCTGATGATCACGAACGCAGGAGGGGGATACAGTCGATGGGGCGACTGTGAGATCACACGCTGGAGGTCGGATAGGACTCAGGATCCCTGGGGAACCTTCTGCTACATCCATGAGGCCGACTCGGATCGACTGTGGTCCAACACGTATCACCCAGTCGGCGGGAAGGTTGAGGCGTACTCCGCCAACTTCGCACTCGACCGTGCCGTGTTCCGACGCACTGATAACGGCATTCAAATCGAAACGGAGGTCGTTGTCTCTCCGGAAGATGACGTTGAGATTCGCCGGGTCACCCTGATCAATCGGTCCCTTCGCACCCGTCGTCTCAATCTCACGAGCTACGTTGAACTCTCGCTCGCGCCGCACAACGCAGACCGGCAGCATCCGGCATTCAACAAGCTGTTCATCCAAACCGAGGCGGTGCCTAAACATCAAGCCCTCCTTGCGAGCCGCCGACCTCGCGCGAAAGACGACCCACCCATTTACGTTGCACACCGCCTTACGGTTGAACACGCCGAGGACGAAGCCTTGCAGTTCGAGACCGACCGGCGCCGATTCATCGGCCGAGGACGGACGCTCGCGAATCCAATGGGGGTCCTCCAGAAGCCCAGCAATAGCCAGGGTTTTGTCCTGGACCCGATCCTCAGCCTGCGCCAGGGCCTGACTCTCGGTCCAGGCCAGCGTGCTCAGATTTCCTTGGTTCTCGCCGCCGGCGAAACACGCCACCAGGTCTTAGGACTGATGAGTAAGTACAGCGATCCCCATACAATCGATCGGGCGATGGATTTCGCCTGGGCCTCTGCACAGCTTGAGTTGCGATTGCTTCGCATCCAGCCCGACGAAGCTCGCCGCTTCCAGCAGCTCGCCAGCCACCTGCTGTTTCCCAACCCCCTCCTGCGCCCTCCCGCCGAACGCATCGAAGAAAACCGCAAGGGCCAAGCCGGCTTATGGCCCTATGGAATCTCGGGCGACTTGCCGATGGTCCTGATCACCGTTGGCGAGGCGCGGGATATCAGCCTGGTCCGTCAGATCCTCCAGGCGCATACCTATTGGCGGATGCATGGGTTGACGGCAGACCTGGTGATTCTCAACGAAGAGGCGGTCGGCTATGAGCAACCGTTGCGTCAACGACTTGATGACCTGATCCAGGCGCATTCGACGTATACGGGGAAGGATCAGCCCGGTGGGATTTTCTTGCGCAGCGCGGATCAAATCCCGGAGGAAGATCTGACGCTGCTCATGGCCGCTGCGAGTGTAGTGATGGTGGCGGCCCGCGGCACGTTACTCCAGGGCGTGCCTGTGGAGGTTCCCGAGATGTCGGAACCCGCGGCCAAGAAACGGGCTCCCCGGGAGCCTTCGGCTTCGCTGCCCTTCATGGATCTGCCCTACTTCAACAGCCTGGGCGGTTTTACCCCGGATGGGCGTGAATACGCGATCTATCTCGGCCCCAACACCCACACGCCTGCACCCTGGGTGAACGTCATTGCCAACCCCACCTTCGGCACATTGGTCAGCGAAACGGGGTCTGGCTTCACCTGGTATGGCAACAGCCAGCGCAATCGTCTGACGCAATGGTCGAACGACCCTGTCATGGATCCGCCGTCTGAGGCGGTGTACATCCGGGACGAGGAGACCGGTGTCACCTGGACGCCAACCCCGTCGCCGATCCGCGAAGAGACCGCTTATCGGGCAAGGCATGGGACGGGGTACACGGTCTTCGAGCATAACAGTCAAGGGATCGAGCAGGAGCTGACGGTCTTCGTTCCGGTGGATGAGAACGGGGGAGAGCCGATCAAGCTGCAGAGGCTGCGGTTGAGGAATGATTCCTCCCGGCGTCGCAGACTGTCGGTGACGTACTATGTGGAGTGGACACTGGGCGAGAACCGCGAATCCTCCCAGATGCACGTCCTGACCCAGTGGGATGACGAAGTGCACGCCCTGATCGCTCGGAATCGCTACCACCCCGAATACGGGGATCGGATCGCCTTTGCGGCCATCAACCCGCCTGCGAAGTCTTACACCGGCGACCGCACGTCCTTCGTTGGGCGCAACGGCTCGCTCAGTAGCCCGGCGGCGATGGAGCGGACCGGGCTATCACGTCGGACGGGGGCGGGACTCGATCCGTGTGCGGCGCTGCAGGTTACGGTTGAACTCGCTCCTGGAGAGAAGGCTGAGATCACGTGCATGTTGGGCCAGGCCGAGTCGTTGGAGGAGGTCCACAAGCGGGTTTTCATCTACCGGGAAGGCTTGGCACTCGAGACTGCGTTTACCCATACGAAAGCGTGGTGGGATGATCTGTTGGGCACGATCGAAGTGCACACCCCCGAGCTGGCAGCGGACTTTCTGATCAACCGTTGGCTCTTGTACCAAGGCCTGAGCTGTCGGATCTGGGGACGTTCCGCCTTTTACCAGTCCGGCGGTGCATTCGGCTTCCGCGATCAACTGCAGGACGTTATGGCATTCCTTTACGCGTCTCCCGGGCTGGCGCGCCAGCACATCCTGCTCGCGGCGAGCCGTCAGTTCAAAGAAGGCGATGTCCAGCACTGGTGGCATCCACCAAGCGGCGCGGGTGTCCGCTCGCGGATCTCCGACGACCCCCTGTGGCTGCCCTACGTCGTCACTCAATACATTCGGGCCACCGGCGATGTGGACCTCTTGCACACGGAGGTTCCCTTCCTCGACGGGCCCACGCTGGAAGGCGATCAGCACGAGATGTTCTTTACGCCGGAGGTCGCGCTTGAACACGCCACGCTGTTTGAGCACTGCCGGCGCGCCGTCACGCGTAGCATGACCTTTGGGCCTCATGGTTTGCCCCTGATGGGAACAGGGGACTGGAACGATGGGATGAACCTGGTGGGTGCCGGAGGCAAAGGGGAGAGCGTTTGGCTGGCGTGGTTCATGGCGGATGTGCTTCAGGGTATGATCGAGTTGTCTGAGCGACTGGGTCGGCCAGATCTAAGCCAGTCCTATCAACAAGCTAGAAAGGCGCTGATTCAGCGTGTCGAGCGAGCAGGATGGGACGGAGAGTGGTATCTTCGGGCGACCTTCGACGATGGCACGCCGCTTGGCTCTTCGGCGAATAAAGAGGCGAAGATTGATTCCCTGCCGCAATCTTGGGCTTGTCTGAGTGGAGCCGCCGACACGGATCGCGCGGATAGGGCTTTAGAATCAGCGTGGAAACATCTCGTTCGCGAGGATGAGGGTCTGGCGCTGCTCTTAATGCCTCCCTTTGACAGATCGGAGCCGTCACCCGGATACATGCAGGGGTACCCTCCGGGGGTTCGGGAGAACGGAGGTCAGTACACTCACGCCGCCCTGTGGTTTGCCATGGCCTTGGCACGTCGAGGGGATGGCACACGGGCGGCGAAAATGCTGCGCATCCTCAACCCGATTGAGCGGGCGCGTGATCCGGAAACAGTGTGGCGCTATGGGCTTGAGCCCTATGTGGTCGCAGCCGACGTGTACCGATTGCCCGGGCGGATCGGTCAGGGAGGTTGGTCTTGGTATACGGGTTCGGCGGCGTGGATGTACCGAGCCTGGGTTGAAGAGGTCCTGGGTTTGAAGGTGCGCGGGGAGCACCTATGGTTGGACCCGGTCATCCCCGGGTGGTGGGAGGGCTTCCACCTGCGCTATCGTCACGGTGAAGCGATCTACGAGATCCAGGTCGAGAACCCGGAAGGCTGCGAGCGAGGTGTGTTGTGGGTGGAGATGGATGGCCAGCGCATGCGGGATGGGGTGATCCCATTGGATCGGGGCCTGGTCAAGCATCGGATCCTCGTGCACATGGGGAAGCCGGAGCATGCGGCTTGAGATGTCCATCCTGCCGATAGGCACCTTTACGCGGATCGCACAGTGATCAAATAGAAGCAGGTGGGGTCAGGTCTTGCAATCATACTTTTCATTTGATATAGTGGATTCATATGGCGAGACCTTTAAGAATTGAATTTCCAGGGGCGCTCTACCATGTCACGTCCAGAGGCAATGCCAGGCAAGCTATCTTCATCGATGATGAGGATAGGGGTGGATTTTTAGATGTTCTTTCGATGGTTGTGGAGAGGTTCAATTGGCTCTGTCATGCTTACTGTCTCATGGAGAATCACTATCATCTTCTGATCGAAACCCCTGAAGGGAATTTATCCATAGGGATGAGAGAATTGAACGGGGTCTATACTCAAGGCTTCAACCAGAGGTATAGACGGGTGGGGCATCTGTTTCAGGGCAGATATAAGGCGATTCTTGTGGAGAAGGAGTATCATTTATTATCTTTGTGCCGGTATGTAGTCTTAAACCCCGAGCGGGCTGGTTTAATAAATAGGCCTGAGCAGTGGAGATGGAGCAGTTATAGGGCTACGATAAGGTTGGTAAAAAAGCCTTCTTTTTTGACTGTGGATTGGGTTCTCTCACAATTTGGTGGGGAAAAGAGAGCGGCTATTGAGAAATACAAGAGGTTTGTCATGGAGGGGGTGGGTAAGGAGTCGCCATGGGAGGCATTAAGGGGACAAATATTTTTGGGAACGGATCAATTTATCAATAAGCTCAGTGAGTTAGTTGATAAGAAAGAAAGTATAAAGGAGGTTCCCAGGGTTCAGAGATATGTGGCGAGACCTTCTTTGAGGGAACTCTTTAGAGGGGATAATGAGAAGGAGAGGCCCACTGAGGATAGAACGATTTATGATGCCTATGTTCGTTATGGGTATACGATGAAGGAGATTGGGGACCATCTAGGTTTTCATTATGCGACGGTGAGCCGCGCAATAAAACGGGTGGAAGGGGATAGAAAACCAAATATATGATTGCAAGACCTGACCCCTTCCCTGTCTATGACCCCTGCCCTGTCTAAAGTTCTTCCGGGGTAAAGGCGACCACTTCATCAATCGTTTCTGCATTCAATAAAACCATCACCAGCCGGTCCACTCCCAGAGCGATCCCAGCCGACGGAGGCATCTGCTCCAATTCGGCCAAGAACCTTTCGGGCAAAGGGTAAATTTCCTTCCCTAATGACCGGCGGGTTTCCCTTTCCGACTCGAAGACTTTCCTTTGTTCCTCCGCATCGGCCAATTCGGAGAAGGCATTGGCGATCTCAAGGCCTCCCAGATAGAGTTCAAAACGTTCTGCCACCGTGGGGTCTTCTTTTTTTAAACGCGCCAACGATCTGCGTTCAGATGGATAATCATAAAGAAAAGTAGGTTTTTCAACTCCGAGTCGTGGTTCGATCTCCCGAACCATCAACTCATCGAAAAGATCCTGCCGAAGAGCTTCCCCTACTGAAATCCTGGCGTAACGTCGAAATGCCTCTTCGACAGTCACCCTCTCCCATGGTGACGTAAGGTTAATGTGTTGGCCCTGGTAAGTAATCTTCTCGCCCATTCCGAAGTCAGCAGCTAAAGTTTGAATCATAACCTCGCATTCATCCATAAGAGCGAGATAATCGCTTCTCGTCCGGTACCATTCCAGAAGGGTGAATTCCGGGACGTGCTGGCTTCCCCTCTCTCCTCCTCTCCAGCAACGGCAGATTTGGAAGATTTTCTGATACCCTGCGGCAAGCATTCGCTTCATGCAGAGTTCCGGGGAGGAATGGAGAAACCATTTGCCCGAGGGAACGGGGTCGATATGGGATTCAGGGGCGGGAGCAGGAATACGGTGAGGGGTCTCGACTTCCAGGTATCCCCGTCCATTGAAGAATTGTCTTATGTTCCCGATGATCCTTGCCCTCTGCCGAAGGGCGGTCTTTCGCCCGGCCAATGGCCAGTTATTTATCACGAACTTATTCCTTGACCCGGGTGGAATACTCGCCGGTTCGCGTGTCAATCGTGATCAACTCCCCCTCCTGTACGAACGGAGGGATGCGAAGAATGTATCCGGTTTCGATCGTGGCCGGTTTATAGTCGGCCTTCGAGGTATCGCCTTTGACCCAGGGCTCCGTCTTGATCACCCTGAGGTTAACAAAGTTCGGAAGTTCCACCCCGATGGCCTTCTCTCTGAACATCAGCACCTTCACATTCAAATTGTCGATGAGAAAATGGGTCGCCTCTCCCAGCGTATCTTCATTGATGATGGCCTGTTCATAGGTCTGATTGTCCATGAAATAGCGATGATCCCCTTCTTTGTAAAGATATTGCATGCCTCTCTCTTCCAATGAGGCAGGTTCAAAGGTGTCTCCCTCGCGATAGGTTCGATCGATCGTCAATCCGGTGATCATATTTTTCATTTTGGTCCGGTAGAGGGCCTGGCCCTTGCCCGGTTTCGAGAATTCGAAGGCCGTAACGATGTAGGGCTCATTGTCGATGGTTATCTTTAAGCCTTTTCTCAAATCAGAAGCAGTGTACATAATCCGTCCTTCCTCCCTCTCCCTCCCCTCTCCCCATCGGGAGAGGGTTAAGGAGAAGGGTTAAAAATTATAGAAAAACCGGTTACGAACCCGTTCTGCCATGAATCTTCCCAGCGATTGAACGGCCGAAGTTTTGTTCGATTCGGTTACAAGGATATCGGAAGAGGTGCGATACGTTCTGTGGTCGGAAAGACCTTTCTCTCTCCAGAGCGTTTCACCGTTATTTTTCTTTAACGTTAAATCGACCACCACCGTAGCCCGGTACTCCAGGGCAGTCCCGGACCGGTCATAGGCGACGGAATAGAGATAGAACGACTTAATCACCCCTTCCAGAATCGAATCCGCCTCATTCCGCCCTGTTACCTTCACTCTCTGATCCCGAATAAACTCCCTTAAAAACCCCTGTGTGAATGGAACCTCAATGCCCGGCTCAAACGTCTGGTTGACAAAGGTGGGAATAGCGATGGATGTAATTCCGGGCGGCACATGGGTCTCCTTGCCGACCATCCGGTAGCCACAACCTACCAGCAGGCCTATCCAAATAATAAGAAATAGCCTGCTGAAAGTTCGGATTTCG
>JAGVBT010000080.1 GCA_020059605.1 Deltaproteobacteria bacterium | reverse complement strand
GCTACTCATCAGCAGGTGGGGAATTATCATGATCCGGGGGTGGGGAATTACGATGATCCTATTCCCCCCTAAACTGGGGAATTAACATGATCCTCGACACGCAAGTAAACCGCACGATTTGGCATTACCCTATACTAACCTATCCACCGAACCAGATAACCCCATGTCAAGTAAAGTGCCAAAACCCGAGGACTATGCAAACTTTACAAGCTAAAAAAATCTTTTCACAAACCGCCGAACCTTACGAAAAACTCTTGACATAGAATGAGGTTAGTGATAGTTTAAAACAAAAAATTATGAAATATCAGAGAGTTAGCCAAAATAGCGGATGGTTGAGGTCGGGTGGATTTCCCATCCTTTTTATTTGGTTTGAATTTACGCATCTGCGCAGAAAGGGGGTGATAAAATGAGGAAACCGAATATGAAAAAAATTCATTTTTGTGGGGAGTGCCTGGTGAAGGCGGTCTTTTCGGCAACCGGTTACTACTGCCCGAAATGCCATAGCAGGATAACCTATCCGGAATGGGTTCTCGGCCATTATGACTCTTGGCAGGCGGCCTACTCCAACGGGCATCGGAAGTATGCGGCCCGCTTGGACAACAAGGACCTTCTTGTGGGGGTGGTAAATCTTGATTGATTGGGATCTTCCATTCTTTAATCCAAGAGAAAGGGGGTGATAAAATGAAAAAGTTTAAAGTGATTGCATGGATACATCCCAAAAGAGGGGGGGATGACCGCATGGTTGAATTGGGAGTCGAGGCGGAAAGCCGAGAGGAAGTTGCGAAAATGGTTGAGAAATGGCTAAAGAAACGGTCTGCGATCACCAACGACTACAGGATTTTGTAAGGGGTTTTCCCATAATCCACCAAAGTAGAAAGGGGGTGATAAAATGAAAACCGACATGAAAAAGTTGAAGGAGTTGTTTCCAATGCCAAGCTTCTCGGAGCTGATTGAGGAATGTTCGACGAGCTTTCCATTCGTCCAACTTGGTGCAAGCGGCGGGTTCGGTTTCATCCGGCGGGAATTGATAAACGCCGTGATGGACCCGGACCCAAACCATAAGTTGATCGAAAGGAAGTACTACGAGCTGATGGTTGATGGCCTGCGCGACATGGCCCTGGATGAAGACCAGTGGGGAGGGCCGTGTCCTCATACCTTAATTGAGCTTGCGGAAATTCTGAAAGAAAATATCGCATGGCCCAAAAAGGAAGGGAAGTAAAATAACAGAACCCACCAAAACCGAAGGGGGTGATGACGACGATGGCGAAAGCAATCCCCATCCAGCAAGTCCTTGATCTTTCTATCCTTATTAGACAGAGGCTAAAAAAGGAAGCCAACGGGCCTGACCAGCTTGACGAGTTGAAGGTTCAGAACCCGAGGCTTGCCCAGTTGATGGTTGATATTGATTGGACCATAACCCATTGGGGGCATCAGCTAGTCAGGGCCACGAAAAACTCTTGACATTAAAAAATGTCAGGGATAGGATGTAAGTATGCGAAACCACTTATCATTTTCAAACCCATATTTTTTTACCCACAATTTACGCAGTTGCGGTCGGAAGGGGGTGACTGTATGAGAGCAACGAATATCGAAATTGGGGCAATGGTTCGGGTGGTCGAGAAGCGGGGGGATAAACTCCTTATTACCCACCCAGGAAACGGTCGGGAAGTTGAGGCGCCGGCGAACCTTTATAAGTGGTCGCCACGATGCCACGCGGAAAAAGAGATGAAGGAGTGGAAGGAAACGAGGCGGAACAGATGGATGAAGAGATTGGCGTATTTGGCCCAGAAGCGGAAAGAAGAAGAACTGAAGGAAAAGGTCAGAAAGGGGGAAATAAAAGCGGTTATTTGGAAGGGCGGGGTCTTCCCAATCATCAATGGCCAGGACTTGGTGGTGAGGCTGCTGGATGAAATCAGGCGGGAAGAGAAGCGGTGGCTGAGAAAAAAGATGGAAGAAGAGATCGTCAGCCGGTGCAAGTATTGGATAGCAAGTGAGGTCTGCCCTGCTATACCCACTACCATACGAAAAGCAGACAGATGAAGGGGGGCATGAAAGATGTCGAAGGAACTGAAAAGAACGGAGAGAAAGTTGAAGGCGAAAGAGAAGTCGGTCCCAGCGGTGATTTTCAACCGGAAACGTAAGCACCGAATGACGGGGAGAAAAATCATGATGACAGAGAAGGAGTTGATTGCCCCGAGAAGCCAGTTCGGGTTGCCGATGGTCGATGACCGGAGGAAAAAGAAAAAGGGCTGGAAGCGGGTTGTGAAGGCGCCGCTCTTGAAAAAAGATGTGGAAGACACGTTCAAGCTCACGAACGGCGTGAATGTAAACCCTGCGCTGATTTCAGCGATCAAGGGGGTTGATGATGTCAAGGTTGCCAAGAGGGTCGCCAAGATTGCGAACGCCTGGTTCAAGAAACTGTATGGGCTGGAAGAGATCAGGATGGTCAGAGAGTTTCAGGTCGGGGACGACGTTTGGTGGCGGAAGAAAAACATGGTCCATACGGGGCGGGTGGTCAGATTGAAGTCAAGGAAGCTGGTGATCGATGTAGAACCATGGAACCCGAACGACGAGAGGGTGGTGCTGTCAGTGAGAAAGGTAACGAAAGGAACGGTCCCGAAAGAACATATTCAACCCGACCCGAAACGGTGGAGAGTCGGGCGGGTGAGCCAGGAAGGGGGTGGGGCGAGATCGGCAGAAGCGGTAGTTCAGTGATTAACCTTTTACCAATTTAGCCTTTACGAAAGGAGAACACCATGGAAGAGAATGGAAAGAAAAACGGAAAGACGAACGGAAAGACGAACGGAAGCGAGACTCACGATGTTGAGCAGATTGCGGAAGAGAACCGCGAGATGGTTGCCGAAAAGAAAAACGGCAACGGAAGCCCGAAGGCCAACGGTAAGACGAAGGCCGCCCCGAAGAAAGCCGCCGAGGGCAAAAAGGGGAAGGAAGGTCAGCAGAAAGTCGCTCCGTTCAAGGCGAAACCTGTACCGGAAGCCGTGAAGGGCATTGTCACGTCTATCGAAAAGGTGACGGACATTGAGAACCTGAAGGCAGTCGCGAGGGCGCTCCAGAAGCATTGGAAGAAGGTTTACCTTGATGCCTGCAAGGTGGCGACCGAAGGCCTGAAGGCCGGAAACGTGGTGTGGTTCAAGAAAGGGTCGAAGCTGATCGAGGGCAAAGTGGTCAAGGTCAAGTCAAACGGCAAGGTGAAGGTGGATGTCGATGGGAAGGCCTGGAAGGTCGCCGGAACCTTGGTGCACAAGGGGAAACCGACTGCTACCGACCGTGTTGAAGCAACAAGCTCAGAAGTCACGAAGAAGGCTGCGTAGCCAGTTCGCAGAGCACTCGACTTTGAGCATTTCCATTAACAGAGAGTAACCGAGGTGGTGACGGTCAAGTAATTGGGCCGTAAACAAGAGATCGCATCAGGGCCTATATCCTTCATTACCCCGACCGTCACATCTTGATTAGGGTTGCCCCCGCAGGAGTAAGGGCGCGGTCCCCCCCCGACCAACGACCGCGCCCCGAAACTGCATTAAGGAAGGAGGCGAGCAAATGGAAGAAAAAATCTTCTGCCAAAGATTGGAAGCCGACATTCATTTTGGTTGCAGGAAGGTCATTTGTGTAAGTTGCGGCTTGAAGGATTGCCCTCATTGGATGCCCCCGCCGGTTACGGTTGTCTATGAGGCCATTGATCGGTATCGCAAGACGAGAACGTTCAAGACGATAGAGGGGGCCAGGAAATGGGCATATGAAATGGTCGGGAAGGATGCGGAGATTGGGATTGGGTATGCGGTGTCTACCGATGGAGTCGGGAAGGTGATAGTCAGGGGAACGACGCTGCGGAAACTCTTTCAGAGAGAGGATGCGGAAAGGAGGGCGGAATGAGACAGCCTGCCGGATTTAGCGAGGTCGAATTGGTTTTCAAAGAGGGCAACGAGGAAAAGATTATTGTCCTCGATCAGGCAAAGGTCGGAAAGAGAGTCTGGAAGGAGATCGAACGGCAAGCGGGCATGAACGAGATATTCGGGCATGGAAGAAGGCTCCACGGTGGCAAGTGCTTCGCGTGCGGGAAGAGCATGGTCATCCGCGTTTCGTCGAAGAGAGTGGGGCCGGAATGCGTTCTCATTCGGTATCGATGTCTCGGGTGCGGGGCCGAAGATAAGGACGTGCTCGATTAAAAGAAAGGGGGCATAAAATGAAAAAATATAGAGTATGGTTTGAACAAGTAAATCAGTCTTTGTACGAGGTAGAGGCCCCATCAAGAGATGAGGCAATAAGGGAGGCGGGGAGATCGTGGTTGAAGTGGAATTTCCCCCCAGAAGTTTTGGACACAGAAGAGCTGGAAGGTGAGACGAAATGAAATCAGAGGCTTCCGTGGGCATAGAAAGGAGAAGGAAAAGATGACGGAACAGCTTCGTAGGACCTTGAGGTCGTGTGGCTTTTGTATGTCCGTAGGTCACACGTCCTTTGAGTGTCCGAACAGAAAGGGGGTGGAGACGATGGCGCTGGTGCTGGTGCGGCTTGTGGTTGATGACGACATGTCTAAGAGTATTGTCCTTGAAATGGAGACGGCAAAGCGGGTGGCGAAGCTGCTCGAGGAATTGGGGCACAAGGTCACGTGGAAAGGGTAATCCGAAAGGGGGCGCAGATGGAAAAGACGAAAGTGAAGGTGTCGGTAAGCGGTCTCGACGAAAACCCGACAAAGGCGGAAGAGGTTGAGGTTGTTGTCCAACTGGTAGAGAAGTTTAGGGGGAAAGGGTGGTATCTTTCCTCTTTGTTTGGCACAGGGCTGCTTGCGTGGTTTGAAGGGCAGGCGGCCCAGGATGTCAACTGTAACGTCATGCTGGAATTGGAAGCAGCCAGGGAACATGCTTTAAAGGCTGTGGGAATAGCTCGGAAGGCCGTGGCAGACATCGAGGCCAACGCAAGAGATCACGATAGAAAGCTTTCTCAATTTCGTGATGGTTACAGGTCGGAGATCGAGAAGCTGAAGCAGGAATTGGAATCGGCAAAGGGGCGGGAAGCGGAATATGCAGATGGCCTTGAGAAGGAACGACAGCAACGCGAAGAAGCAGACCGCACCATTCGGCAGAATAGGTCTACAATAGATGTTTTAGAGGCAGAGGTCATCAAGCTGAAGGCAAGGCTGTATGACCTTATGGATAAGGGGGTGATGGCTGATGAATGAGAAGCAATTGAGGGAGCTGTTTGAGGCGTTTTGCAAAACTGCGGAAGCGCTGTTTAAGCAGGACGGATACGTGATGTCGGTTGTTTTTGTTTTTGGGGAGAACGGAGATATGGCTTTTGTTCCGATGGTCGGAAACAAGAATGATGTTCAGGCTTCGGTTCGGATGACGATTGTCAAGCTGAACGCGGCAGCGCTGATTTTCTCCGGAGAGACGTACGTTGTTTCTGTGCCGAAAGGGGGTCCGTTGCCTGTCGGTGAGGTCAGGAACGATCCGAGGTGCGTTGAGCAGGTGATTGTGACGCTCGAGTCGAGGGCGCTGAATATGATGCGGGCGTGGGACATTGTCTCGTCCGACGTAGCCAAGCGGTATCTGGTGCCCAAGCAACAGGTGGAATGCCCAGATCAAGTGGCTTCACGGTGGTCCGGGGATTGGTTCAGGCGCTGCGAAGGAAGGAGGTGAGAAGCGTGGGTTACGTGTTTATGACGGCGGGGTGCTATGCGTGTGGAAGGATATTCTCATTCAACCCTGTGCGGGTGCCGTCGATACGTGACGGCGATGGCGAAAGGCAGGCGGTATGTCGGAATTGCGTCGAGTCTGCGAACGTAATCCGAAAAGAGAAAGGCCTTGAGCCTTTTTCAATCATGAACGGCGCTTATGAGCCTTGCGATGAGGCTGAGTTGCCGTAGAAAGGGGGACAGTATGTGGGGTTATCCATGCGAGTACGAGGGGCCGGAGTTGTATTGGGGGGCCAGGGCGATCTTTGAGGATGGTCGGTGGGAAGGATTTGGTACGAAGCGACAAAAGTTTGTCCCGCCACGTATCGATCTTGTTTATGACCGGCAGACGTTTGCCGGAAACGGGCATCCAGACAAAGACAGGTTCTTTGAATGGATTTCCAAAAAGGCGATGCCTGCCTGCAGGACGTGGGCGGAGCATCAGAGGCTTGACTCAGAGCAGACGTTTACGTTCATGGATACCGAATTCGTTCTAAAGGCCAGCCCGAACAGAAGTTATGGCTATATGTATATTGGGGCATGGCCGAACCGCAGATTGCAGAAAGGAGGCAGTTATGAGCATGGGGTTGGTGAAGATGGCGGAAAAAGACCTCAAAGAGAGAATGGCGGCGTATAGGGCAAGGGTCTGCGATGCCAAGACAGGCTCGAAGGTAGTCAAGAAGTTCTGCTCGAAGATCGATCAGGGCTTTTCCAAACTCGGCGTGACGCCCACGGTCAACATTGATGTTCGTGGGTACGTCGATATTTATTGCAAGGATACGGCTGAGGCGACAAGGGTCGCCGCAATGGTTGTAAGAAAGACATGCATCCGAAAGTTTAAGAAGAATATGAGGACATGGGTTGAGTCAGAGGATTGTCCGGTGTGGTATTGGAGTGGGGACAAGGACGGCAAGCTCGTGGTGACGGTCGCGCCGGCCACCCCAGGCCCGGATTGCAAGCCGACAATCCGAACGACAACCCGGAAAGATAGCAGTTGGGTTTGCGAGATGCAGGCATAATAGAGCGAAAGGGGGTGAAGTGATATGGCAGTTGAAGTCTACAGTAGGTTTGCAGTGATTACCAATAACGATGATGAACTGACCGATGCTTGTGGTAACTGCAAGAGAGAATATAAGAGGCAGATGCTTGAAGAGGTCAAGGACATTTGGCAGAGAGTTGAACCGGGCGGGGTGATGCCGTCCGGCCAGTGTCCTGATCCGAATTGTGGGGCGCTTTGCTATCCGCTGGAAGTCTTCAAAGGCCCCGTAAAAGAGTGGCTACAGGAGTCGGCATGGATTTATCCAAAACAGGAAAAGCAGTTCATTGAATTGCTGACGAAGAACCTGAAGGACTATTTCGGCGACGCCTGTGCGGTCTGGCAGAACGGATTCGAAAAGAATTCTGAGTATCCCCAGTATCTTTGTTCAGCGGATTTGCGTGGGATTGGGGGCGATACGTGCCACATGTGGAGAGACGGGCAGTCCTGGTGGCCGTTGTCCGGAGATTACAGCCTGAAGGACGAGGAGATGGCGGAGCTGATCTTGAGGAAGTCGATCTTGGAATTCTTAGGAAGGAGATAGGCCATGGAACAGAATATTTTCAAAGGATTTGAGCCTGAGCCGAAGCCAGAAAAGAAAGAAAAGGCTGTTGGGGAGTGGGAAGTCCGGTCTTGGACGAACCCGAACCTGATGTATAAAGTTCGGAGGGATGGCAGCAAGTGGACCTGCAATTGCTATTATTTTACCGAAAAGATCATGAAGTCCGAAAAGCCAAGCAGACCATGCAAGCATATTCAACAGGTCAAGGAAGATCTGGGGCTGGTGAAATACAAGGAAGATTTGACGGGCTACAAATCCGCAATTCAGAAGGCATTGAGAAGGGGTAGCTTGCCCCTCTTAAAGCTCTCATTTTCAAAATTGTATGAAAGCGAGCCTAAGTGGATCTCGTGGCGTCTCCCAATTCTTGCTGCCGAAGAAACATGGCCGTATATGGGGCTTGCCGGAACGTTGAGCTGGCCTGACCCGAAAAGGGAAGATGTATGGAAGTTGCTTGCCAATATCGCTTTGCACCCAAAAAACAAGGAAGCGGAAGGACTCAATATTCTCGCTGATAAGGCGGAGAAGCTCAAAGAAGACCCGAAGAAGCTGATAAAAGACCCTGGGAGAATGACTGTCTTTGATGGGTGGGTGGCGATCAGGCAATCGATGGGGCTGCTTGAAACCGACCCGGAGACCTTTTGGGGGTGGTTTTCCACGGAGAACGAATTTGCCAGGGAGATCGTGGCGACCGCAAAAAGACGGTCCAAATTCGGGGGAATGTCCGGAGACAAGACGTTGCTCTTCGTAGCGGCGTATCTTGCATGCGTGACAAAAGTAGAGCCGATAGAGCTTGAGGATGTCCCGACGGAAGAGGAAGTCGAGGCTTTGCCGGAGATTCCTTGGTATTGCTGGGATATGCACACCAGCATTGGGAAGATGGTTTATTACCAATTCAAGAGAATGCTCGGTGATGACATGGGTGAGTACGTGGCCATGGAGTGCTGGTTCAATTTGGGCAGCGCCTGGGTCAATGAAATGATCGAGGATTCGTTCTGGTGGAACCTGTGCCTCGAGGCCTGGGCGAAAAGAAGAAAGAAAACCTTAAAAGAGTGCCGGGAAGACTACCGTAGTTGGATTCCCAAAGTCAAGGAAAGGGTCGAGAAGGTAATGGCTGCAAAAAGGCGGAACGGACAAAGGCCACACACTACTGACCGGGATGGGCCGATTTAGTGGAAAACTGAGGCCGTATGGCCTCAAAAATCTTTTCCTATACCCTCATATACCCCAAAAGCGTAACTCTCGTTTAAAACGCATCCTAAAGCGTAAAAACAGGGTTTGAGCGGTCGGGGTTATCTCAGGGCCGGAGATATTCGATTGCAATCAATTGCAACGGGAGGATGGCGGTATGAAGACAACGAATGGACCCAATGTCAGGAAGATTGTTAGGGAGAACAAGAAGGTTCTCTACAAAGCGCTTAGTTCACTACGGGACGAGGGTATCCGACGCCTTTGGGGGCCTGCTTACTGTAAGCAGCAGGCAAGGGACGCCGTGAAGAAGAGGAAAATTAACGGCGGATGGGCGTTTCATGTTGATCTTGAAGGCGTGAAGAGAGCCAATGACATCGCAATACAGTTTGCCGGGTCAAATGGCATCCTTCAAGAAAGGATGGTGGCTAATCGAATATTGGAAGCTTTGACATCCGCGGGCTTGCGTGTGGAGTGGCAGGGTCGCCTAAAGAAGAAGATTTTGGTTGACGTAGGTTTTCCTGCCCAGACAGTAAGCCAACCAGTTCAAAAGAATGAGTCAAACGCTTTGAAGGCAGTCGCCAGGTGGCTGCAATCAATTGCAAGGGGGGGTGAATTGAATGCCAAGAAACACCTTTTTCATTCAAAAGTTTTGCGATAGGTGCGGGCGGTCTCTCGCTGACGGGAGAACCATGTCCTTTTTTACAAATGCGACGCTCTGTATTGCCTGTTCTGATAAGGAAAGCGAGATTCGCAGTAAAATTCGGGAACAAGAGGGAGACCCTAACGCCGACCTGAAATACGAAGGATGCGGTGTGGTCCCGCAGACCAATCAGGGGGTGAGCAATGGATAAGGAAACAAAAGAAAAGGTTTTTCCCGCCTGCAATGGTTGCGCTTACTGCTGTAAGCAATCTCCATGTTTTCTTTCGTTCCAGCTTTATGAGGGGGCGGACCCGTGCCCCGCGCTGTATTGGAACGGGACGATGTATCGATGCGGTCTGGCTCCTCTTTTTGAGGAAGAGCTTGCCATTGGCGCAGGATGCTCGAGCAGCCTGAACAGTTGGCGCCAGGACGTCAAGGAAAGGGGGTGAACATGAGGCTCAAGCTGAAAGGGGAGCGGCCTTTTTCATTCGAAGAGGGTGGTAGCGGATTTTGCCCGAAAAAGAAAGGTGGACGTCGATACCAGATGGAAGTCCTGGTCGAGATGTGCCGTAAGTGCAGGCATAAGCAAAGGTATTGCCCGGAGAAAGTGAGAAGTAGGATACCGAAAAAACCAAAGAGAGGGGGTGAGACGAATGAGTGAAAATCCATTGGCCGACCATCCGTTGATGGAATGTGGTTGTGTGGCGACAGGCTACGACGGTAACAGCAACCCCGTATGCGTCGCCCACGTTGGCATCCACCCAGGGGCGAGAAAGGTCGTTGCGAGAAAGCCGTCGCTGGATGAAAGAAGGTCTGCATGCGTCTATTGTGGCAGAGAGGACAGGTCGGATTGGACGCTTGCGTTCTTTGAGTATCGTCCGGATTGCGAGAGGGATGCCCATTACGATGGATGCAGGGGGTGGGATTAGAGGTATGACACACTTTGAATGCTCTTGCGGAAGTATTTCCCAAAAGAGAGAAAGGAGAGTGAAACATGGCGCATGAAATAGAATCAATTGCTTGGCACGGGGAACGTCCTTGGCATGGCCTTGGAACACGGGTTGCTGGCTGCATGACGAGTGCGGAAGCGATCGTCGCTGCAGGACTCGATTGGGAAGTCGAGAAGAAAGAGATTTTCACCAAAGACGGTTTGCCTGAAGGCGATGCTGAAGCTCAGACCGAAAGGATGGTGGTGGTCCCTGGTTATTACGCCACCGTTCGGAAGACAGATGGACGACCGCTTGGGGTTGTAGGGGAAAGGTATACGCCTCTACAGAACAAGGATGCCTTCGCCTTTTTCGATGAAGCGGTGGGGTCATACGAGGCAATGTATGAAACCGCCGGATCGCTAAGGGGCGGGAAGATCATTTGGATTATGAGCAAGATGCCGGGCCACGTGGGAACGAGCGAGGATCCGATTGAGATGTGGCTTGTATTGTCAAACGCCCACGACGGAAGCCGCCAGCTTCTGATGATGGCATCGCCGGTTCGGGTCGTGTGCATGAATACGCTGAACATCGCAATCAGTTCAGCGGTGGCAAACATTGAGATCAGACACACGTCGGGGATGATGGAGCGTGTTGTTGATGCTCGGGAAGCATTGGGCTTAACCAATATCTACTTTGAGCAGATGGGAGAAGCGATGAATATGCTCAAAGAATACCGAATGACCGAGGAAGAGATCAAGAAGTATGTCTACGGACTGTTTCCGTTGAAGGTCAAAAACGAGGACAAGCTCACTGGCTTTGAGGGCGTGATGAATATTGAGCTTGGGCCGAGGATTAAGACGTATGTCGAGAAAGTGCTTGAATTGACGGAGACAGGCAAGGGCACAGGTATTCCAGGGGTCAAGGGAAGCGCCTATGGTGCGTTCAACGCCGCCGTTGAGTTTGCTGACCATTGGCAGCCCGTAAAGGGGAAGAACGATAGCATGTTGGTGAGGAAATTGGATTCGCTGTGGTTCGGGTCTGCCGCGAGATTTAAGCAGAGGGCTTTTGACCAAATCTGTGACATCGCCCAGCCATAAATGCTTACCACCCACAGCTAACTATCAAGTAAAAAACGCCGTATCTTGCGTGTATCGGGGGAATGGTGCAAGGGCAATCCTTTTCCATTCCCCCAAAAGAAAGGGGGTCGAATATGGGGCACTACACGACGCTGACGGAAGAGCCAGCCTTTAAGGTAACAGGAATGACGTGGAAAGAGTTTCAAGAGAAGTGGGATGCGCTGGTAGAGGAAGATGGGGAATGTTCGTATCTATCTCTTTATCATTGGCGGGGGGAGAAGAGCGAGCAAGACCCCGATGCGCTTTACGTCAACATGGAGTGCGATGAATATTATGCGAAGCACTACAGCGATGCGAAGCTTGCCGAGTTCATTTCTACAGTGATTGCCGAAGGCGACTACGCCATTCTTGAGTATGCCGATACCGACGGGGACGGTGGGCATTTTGGTTATTACATTACAAGAGGCAGCGTAAAGCCTCTCGAGTACGTTCGAATGGTTGACGGAAAGCCGATATAGAGAAGGGGGGAGCAATGAAGAACCTAATGCAGTTAGCTTTTTTGATGACGAACGACGAGTCGGGCCAGTATAACGGAGAGTTTAAAGAGAAGTTCAGGGCCGTTGGCAGGAAAGCCATGAGAGAGCTTGCTACGCTTCTGGAGCTGAATGAAACCGAATATGAAATTGATATTCACTTTAACCCTGGCGGCATTGCGGTTAGCGGCGACCTGACCTTGATGGGGATGTGGAGTGAAGGGAACGGGGTGTACGTCACGATGAACAAGGATTTTCCAAATTGGGGTCAGGTGCTTTTCAGGTCGATTAAACACATGAAGGACTACACGGGTGGCCAGAACAATTATTTTGAGTTCGTCATGCTGGGTTCTCCGAACGCGCTGAAGGAAAGAATTATGAGGCTAAGGGGGTGGTAGGCGATGGAAGGAAGAGGAAGGAATGGATGGTTTCAGGTTCAGTTGTATGAAGTGCACCCATTGGCGCCGAATGAGTTTGAGGTTGCTTTTTATTCAAAACGATTAGGCGGTATGCCACCTATTGTCGTGATTGGAGAGAAGGGCGAGATGGTGGACATGCTTCGGCATTGTGCCGACATTATTGAAGGCAGGGCGGTAGAGGTGAGATGAGGACAAGGTGGTATTTCCATTTACGTGGTCAGGTGTACGCTTATGGACCTGTTGGTCCGATGACAAGGGTCGAGCTATTGGAATATCTGAGGGAACAGTGGGGCAACGGTAAGCGGGTCCCTTATGGGACGCAGTACTGGAGGGCGCGATGAAGGTCGGTAGCCGTGTTGAATTGAAAGCGACCGGGGAGCAGGGTAAGCTGGCAAGCTTCGATTATCACTTGATGGCCCCGATCTGCACGGTCGTTTTGGATGATGGCAGAGAAGTTAAGGCGATGCTCTTAGAGGTCAGGCCCGTTAGAGACAAGAAGAAGAAAGAGGCCGAGCTAAGAAAGTTTGTCAAGAAAGGGGGTGAAAGCGATGGGGTGGGAAAAGGTTAAGTTCAGAGGCATGGACTGTCTCGCGTTTGAAGGTCGCCCGGAGAGCGAGAATGCCAGATACCCGAGGCAGGATTATCACTACTACCCGATGAGGCATGGCGAGAGCGACTGGGCCTGTCCAATCACGATCGAAAGATATGTGCTGGTAAATTTTTGGGGCATGATTGGAACCCCGAAACCGCTCCGTTTTTCAAAGGGATGCGGTTATCTGAATTTAAGGCGAAACGATGCGGAAAGGTTCGCCGAAAGGAGCCAGGTCTAATGCGTAAGATTGGGCGGCGCCTGAAGAATTATTATCCAAAGAGGTTTTGGTATAAAAAGCCGAAAAAGTGGAGACCACAACCGATGGTTAAGCTGCATTTATTGGAGAGAGGGGGTGTGCAAGATGGCGAAGAAAAAAGAATGGGTGACGCCAAACCGGATGAAATTCGATTCTGATTGCAAGACATTCAACCGCCAGGTGGATTGTATCAGCATCGGAAATGTGATCGGGCATGTCCAGCTATCTGGATGTGTCAGGCCGAGGAATGAAACCGAGTGTAACGGCTATGATTTCCCGAAGAGGCATTTGCAAGAATACGACCTCTGCTGGCTTTTGAAGAATTTCCCAAACTACGTAAAAGAATATATCCGGAAGCTTGACTATGCCGAAGACCACCCGTTGATTGCCTATGAGTTTAGGCATTGGCGCGGGAAGAAGAAGGTTGTTCATGGGTACGTAGTGACAACGGGCAGCGATAACGGACACAAGCTTCTGCGGAAGTGGTACCCAGACCGCATGAAATCGAAAAGCGTCATTAATGAAGCGGTCAAATACATCGCCGATTAGGTTTGCCCAGAAGATACGCATGTGCGTAAAGGGGGTGAGAAAATGAGTGGAAGCAGTGGGTCATCGCCATGCCCCAAATGCGGGGCAGAGATGCAAACGTATATGGACTGGAAGCCTGCCGACTACGTAAGCGGGGACTGTTTTGAGTGCGGGTTCTATTACTACACGGCTGACGGGCAGAGGACATTGGTCGAAGTAAACGAATTAAGAGCCGAGAATGACCTTGAACCGATTGAGGAGCTAAGAAAGCAATGGTGACTATTGATAACGACAGCGTGATTGCCTACGTGAAGAGCATCGTAATTGACTACGAAGGTCGAGGAAACCCGATTTTCTGGATGACTGCGGTTGGAACAAAGGTTGCCCTGCAAGCCATTTTCAGCACCCTGGTAAGCAAGCATCCGGTTGAAGTGAGGTTCGGGCCAAATGAAGCGCAGATGGTTAGAGGTAGGCGTTGGAATGTGATTGTGCCCAGCGAAGGGAAGATGCACGCCATTTACAAGAAACTGCAATCCGGGCTGTGTGCAATGGTCATGTATAGCAGCCTGGCGAGAGCAGACAGCGAAGATAACTCGTTTGGGTCTGCTGTCGTGTTGTGTAGGGAAGGGGAAGACGAGAAGGGCGTGCTTTTCCATTTCTTGAACAGCCGGATAAGGGTTCCGTTGCATGAGGGCTGGAAGGATTGGGTATGGTCGGTCTGCGACAAAGCCGGAAGCAGCATGATGAATGAGTTGCTTGGGTTTGGGATGAAGGGGTTCTTCCTATATCTGCCAGGGATCGAGCGGTTGATCGAAGAAAAGATCGGAAATGCAATCAAGAAGGGGATACTGATGGTTGAAAGGGGGTGATGAGATGAGCGTAATTAAGCCGGAAGATGGGTATTTCCCAATCACGTCAGTTCATCGGGATGACCTTGCCGATCGCGGATTCGACGTGTCGGATGTGACCGACGAGCAGATGGAGAGATTGGCGGATAAGATGGGCGATATTTACGTCGAGTTCGGTGGTTATTGGGATTCGATGGAAGGAATCGCCGGAGAGATGGGAATACCGATGCTCCCAGGGATTGACAAGAAAGGGTTCTGTACGAAGTGCGGCTGGCATGTGTCAACGCATAACGATGACGGGTCGTGCGTAAGGGATGACGAGCAGTACGTAGGCGACCAGAAGGAGCAGTGATGATGAGGCTGTTTGAAATTTATCTTAACGACCTGAATGATGAGGCGAAAGAAAACTACCTTGACTTTCGTGGGGTCAAAGACCCTGCCGAACTGAACGCGGATATTGCGCCGGTCTGCGTAATCGAAAGGAGCGACGATGATGAAACTGATGTCAAAGGAGATTGAAAAACAGTTTAAGAAGATTGGGCGGCAAGAGCATGTCAAAGACCCGATCGTGGTGTGCAAATTTTTCAATCCGTGTGGGGCCGGAACGTGGTGGGCCACCGAATGTTACTACGTGATTAAGAGAAAGAACGTCTGCGGAGAAGAAGAGATTGTAGAGGTCGAGGCGTCTAAAATGAATGGATCGGTAGGTGGTCAGATCGTTGATATGAATTTCTTCGGGTACGTATCGATCCATGGCGACCACTGCGATGAATGGGGGTATTTTCCATTATCCGAATTGCAAAGCTACAAAGGACCGTTTGGGCTTGGAATAGAGCGAGACAAGTTTTTCGACCCGCAGCCGATGTCAGAGGCGTGCCCGAAGGCATTTGATGCCATAAAGTAGCCTGCAAGAGAGGGGAGACAGAGATGGAAAGACTATTGGAGAGATTTAAGGTCGATAAGTATAGCGACCGAAAGTTTGCCGTCTACGATGGCGAGTCCCTTGTTTGCGTGACGGCTTACCGGAAAGGGGCCGAAGAGGTTCGGCGTCGGTTAATTGGATACGAACTGCTGTTGATGCACGCGGGCGGACCACTGAAACCAGCAGAGAGAGGGTGAGATGGCACGTATAGCGTCGAGGGAGGTGTTTGATAACAGTAATGTTCCGAGTAAAAAGTGTTCAAATTGTGGCGAACTGAAGGTTTTAACAGAGTTCTATAAAAGAGAGCAGAAAGGACATAGCAAGGATGGTTATACGGGTGTTTGTAAAGACTGCAGAAGAGCGCAGTGGAGACTGTGGGGAAAAACTAACCGCAAGCTTACGCCCGCAAAGATAGAAGCCATTAAGCGCTGGCAGCAACGAAATACAAAAAAAAGGATGGAAGCAAAGAGACTATGGAGAAAAAGGAACAGAGACAAATATATGATTTCTTGCCAAAGATGTTCAAGGAACCGAAGGATTCGACATCCAGAATCGGTAAGGGGAGGGATTCTAATATGGTTAAGAAAAAATCCCAAGGCACGAAATGCGCATGAAACTCTTCGTCGTGCCGTAAAGAAAGGATTGGTTAAAAAATCTTCTGAATGCGAATGGTGCGGTACGAAAGAATGCAGACTACACGGACACCACGAAGATTATGAAAAACCGCTTGATGTTCAATGGTTATGTTCGTCATGTCATGCAATGACTAGAGAAAAAAGGAATGGAGAATAAACTATGGCAAGAATTGCAAGCAAGGCACGTCTCGGGTTCTATCCAACGCCTCTGTCGGTAGTCGAGGTAATAAAGCCTTGCCTTGTCCGGGGTGAGGGGAAGAGGGTCAGAATTTACGACCCATGCTGTGGCACGGGAGAAGCGATTTCCATTCTTGCAAACCACTTGCAAGCAGAGAGCTTTGGAGTCGAACTGGATAAGAATAGGGCTGAGCAGGCGAAAACGAGGCTTGACAAGGTAATCCAGGGGGACAGCTTGAGGGTAAGCATCAGGGGTGGCTCCATATCCTGTTTGTTCCTAAATCCCCCGTATGATTACGAAGAGGGTGGGCGTCTTGAGAACAAGTTCATCGTCCATACGGCCCCGTCGCTACAGGCAGGCGGCATCCTTGTCCTGGTCATTTCCATTCGAAGCCTGAACCGACAGATGGTTAGGTATTTGGCGTCGTGGTTTACAAACGTTGCGGTCAGAAAGTTTCCGGAGAAGGAATATGAAGCCTTCAAGCAGATCGTGGTCTTTGGAAAGAAAAAAGGCGCAGGGGTGGTTGATGGCGAGATTGAACGAATGCTCGAGGATTGCAGGTCGGGGGATGCGCCTGAGCTGTCGGATGAGGGTCTTTTATACACTGTTCCTTGTGCGAGCCTGCCAGACAAGCATTTTCATTTCCGAAACCTCGAGGTCAGCCCAGAAGAAATGGTTCAGGAAGTAGGCGAAGACGGATTTGAACGTGAGATATTCGACCTTGTTGTTAAAAGGAACGGCAACATGAGGATCCGCCCAGCCGCACCGCTGAGGAAGGGCCACCTGGCGATCCTTGTAGCATCGGGGATGACGGATGGGCTGGTGGAAAAGAACGGAAAGCGCCTGCTGATTAAGGGAACAGTGCGGAAGGAGAAGCGGAAGTCGGTTGAATGCGATGAAACGACCGAAACGGTAACGGAGACGGATGTGCTGAAAATCGAAATTGTTGGCCTTGATTTGAAGATCGGAGAGCTTTTTTCAATCCAGTAGTGGGTGAGGAGGACAGCGGATTTCCATAAGCGTTTGTTATTATTACGAATATGAGTAATTTGAACGAGGAGATAAATATCAAGCCTTGCGATACATTTAAAAGTGAGAGCCAGGAATTAACCCTACTGCCCTTGTAAGGTTTAGCTTCCTGAAGTTTTTATTTACCAATTTCCATAAATTGTGTATATTTGAAACAGTAATCATCGTACTTAGGTATCCTGCTGCCCTTCCATTTGAAGACGGTGAATTTCGCAACGGTTAAAGATATATGAAACGGCATGAAATGTGGCGAGTGCAATATCGTGCCAGAAGATATATGGAACATCTTACGCAGCAGGAGTTAGAGCAAAGAGTCCGGGATGTCATGTTAAACCAAACGGTTCTAACCGAAGAAAATAAGATAGGCCTGCCCCCAATTAGAGGGGAGGGCGAATATTGGATGATAATGTGGACTCATTTGCTTGAAGAATTTCTAATCCGTTATGGACCGTATCCAGCGGGATTCGATACCGGATTTATCAAGGACCTAAAAATACCCGACCCAACTTCACCATTAGCATCAAAAGCATGTGCGGAAGTTAAAAGGCTTCAAATTGGGCTCAACAAATATGTTTTTAAATATGGTAAATTCAGATGGCTGGAACAAACTTACAATGAAGGGATGATACGTATTTCGCCCGCAGCATTCTATGATGATCCCTCTTTAAACCCAGCCATACACGACGAAGAACTTGAACTATTCATCCAGCCTCATCCTTCTGAATTCAAATTAGAATTAATTCATTCAAAAACAAGAAAATCCAAAGGGTTCATCAGACCAATTGACAACAAAATAACAAAGAAATCAGAAACAAATTATTATGTCTACTGCATGTCTTCGGTTTGGACTCCACGTTTATTTTTAGATTTCGATGCCGACGCTTGTCTGGTTATTAAGGAGCCCAACATTTTTTTTGAAAAAGCAATAACCGCCTTTGAAAAGCAAAAGCCCCGCTGGGCTGGCATGCCGATGAAGGTAACCTACCTTGATCCGTTAAATTCAACACTTGCGCAGATTGATATTTATTCTTGTAAACATTTTCGTTTTTCCTACCAAAAGGAAATACGTCTAATCTGGCTTCCGCCTGAAGCTGTAAAGGAGCTTGACCATCAATATCTGGAGTTAGGGAACCTAAGAGACTGGTGTGAGCTTATAAAGATTAATTAGTGCAAATTATGTAGAAAATAGAGTGCCAGTGATCAGTGTCTGTGTCAGTAAGTAGCTGAAAACATAAGAAAACACTTGGTAATGACTAATTTTCGTGGTTCGAGAGTGGCACCCCCGCCATGGGACATTAGTAAAGACAATAGCGACATCCGAGGGAAACGAATAATTCCCCCCTTTTTACAGAGTGAGTACTACGATATCGTAAAGATTTCAATAGTTGTTTGATTTCCACCCGTAATTGTTTAATCCCAGGATCGTTCCAGAGCAAGATTAGGTAAAGTTGTTGGATGTTACCTGCCCTGGCATTATCTGTCCAATGACATTTCTGAAACGTTCGAACTACCATTCTGTCTATGAAGGAATGGGGGCAAGAGTTATATCTTCAGCACTGGTTAGGATTGGAAAGAGTGGTTTGGTCAATGTTGAGGCTAATTGTGTTGAGAATGTTTGTGAGACGATCATCATTGGATGCAAAAAGAAAGCGAGGTGACTATGCCAAAGAAACGGTGCCCGAAGTGTGAGGAAATAAAGGAGCAAGTCAATAGGGTATTCTCTGTGATTTCCAATTGGGACAAGATTGAGGATGATTACAGGTATGACTCAGAGGACCTGTATAACGCGGAGCTGATCGACAAGTGCCTTGAGTGTGACATTGAGTTAGAGGAGCTGCCGGATGACGAAACAGCAACAAGAGAAGGTTCTTAGGCTGAACGAATTCCTTGAGGAATTCAAGGATGCCCTTGTGGAGAGGGTTGTCAGCGAGTATCCGCCACTTTATCAACCCGAAACGTCAAGGGCCAGGTATGCCGAGCGGATGAGCGGCCTTAAGAGAAAACCGTTTGGAGCGCAGGCCGATACGATTGGCGCGGTTGCAACACGATTGCAAACGGAAAACAGCGCTGTGGTGGTCGGAGAAATGGGAACCGGAAAGACCCTTGTGTCGATCGGGGTTGCCCACGTAATTGGAGCAAAGACTGTGTTGGTATGCTGCCCGCCCCATCTCGTCAAGAAGTGGGAGAGGGAAGTCAGAATTACCATCCCCGAAGTGGACGTGGTTCATTTAAGAGACGTGGGCGACATGTATGACCTCGAGAAGCGCCAGTTGTGGAACAGAAACGGCAGGCCGCTGTACTGCATTGTGAGCAGGGAGAGGGCGAAGCTTGGTTATTCATGGAAGCCCTGTGCCGTTCAGAGAAGAGTAAAAGCGGAGAACGAGACGACAGGAGTAAGGCCAAGGCTAGGGGCCAGTCTGAGAGAAAGGGTAATGTGCATCGCAACGCACACGATCTTGACATGCCCTAAGTGCGGCATTCCTTTGATAGATGAGGAAGGGATTTTCATTACGCTCCTGGATTTGAAGAAGAAGAGGACAAAGTGCAGAAAGTGCGGCGAACCCCTCTGGTCTGCGGATAAGGATGGCATTCAGAGATACCCGATCGCGGAGTATGCCAAGAGGTTTTTGCCGAAGGCATTCGATCTTTTCGTCTTAGATGAGGGGCATGAATACAAGGCAAAGGCCACTGCCCAGGGGATAGCGGCGGGGATGATGGCCTCGTCTGCAAAGAAGACGGTGTCGCTGATCGGGACGCTCTTCGGGGGATACAGTCGAACGCTCTTTTATATTCTGCACCGCTTCACGCAGAAGTTTCACAGGGATTTCCATTACGATGAGGAATGGAAGTGGGTCAGCCAGTATGGAATCGTGGAAAAGGTAACAAGAACAAAGCTCAACGACGACTCGGACGACAACCTGATGAGCAGGGGGAAGAGAAGGTCCGTCGTCATCAGGGAGAAGCCTGGGATAAGCCCTGTGGTTCTGGTGAAGTATCTTCTGGAACGGTGCGTCTTTCTCAGGCTTGCCGATATTGCCCTGGTCCTGCCGAAGTATGATGAATTTATCATTACGCTTGACATGGAGCCAGAGCAGTCCGAAGGATACAGGGAGTTTCAGTCAGAACTGGTCGATGCCTTGAGGGAGACGCTTAGGAAGGGCGACAAGTCACTGCTTTCGAAGTATTTGCAGGCGTTGCTTTGCTACCCGGAGCAGCCATGGACTGGAGAGGTTGTCAGGGACAAGAAAGATCAGATCGTGGCCATGGCCCGCAAGTGTCCAGAGGATAGGGTCTACCCGAAGGAACAGGAGCTGATCGAGATTATCAAACGGGAGAGGGCCGAGGGCCGGAAAGTCCTCGTTTATTGCTCTCACACTGACCGCAGGGACATGACGCAGAGGTTGAAGGGGCTGCTTGAGCAGAATCGGATCCGCGCAGAGGTCCTTCCGGCATCGGTTGAAGCGGAGAAACGTGAGGATTGGATCAAATCGAGAGTCGATAAGTTGGACGCCCTGATAACGAACCCGAAGCTGGTTCAGACCGGATTGGATTTGGTCTATTTCCAAACCATTGTCTTTCAGGAGATTGAGTATTCGGTTTATGTGCTGAGGCAGGCGTCAAGAAGGTCGTGGAGAATTGGACAGGACAGGCCGGTGAAGGTCTATTACCTGATTTATGGGGGGACGATCCAGGAGAAGGGCCTGAAGCTGATTGCGCAGAAGTTTAAGACCAGTCTTGCGATAGAAGGGGAGCTGATGGATGATGGCCTCTCAACGTATAACACCGAAGGCGGAGACCTGTATTACGATCTGGCCCGGTCGATTGTCTCAGGGGTTGACGTTAAGGGGAGCCTGGACGCGATCTGGGCTGAGGTCAGGGCGAAAGAGAAAGAACTGCTCCATGCGGCTTCTACAGGGGAGCCTGTGACCGAACGGGAAGTGAAGAAGGTTATCGAGGTGGCAACGAAAATGCCGGAGAGGGTGGTGAATACGCTTTACGATGATCTGTGGAAGAGGGTGGCCGAAGCAAAGGCGAAGAAGGGGGCCAGGGAGAAAAGGGTCGATGAGAAGCAGTTGTTTCTTTTTCAATAAGTTGGCAAAGGTTTTGCTTCTCTTGGACATTAAATCTTCGATAGGCATTATAAATGCAATCAAATCAATGTATTAGGGGGTGTGGGTGCCAAAGCGAGATAACAGAAATTGTTTCTTGTTTGCCATTTTGTCATCTGCAAGATTGCTTTACATTAAGCGGTCAAGGTGGCGGGGGAAGAACGGATGCCTCGATGGAAGAAATTATCGAGGAAGCAGTAACGAAGTATTTGGAAATCATCAAAAAGCGGAGGAAGCCTAAAAGGGGGAAAAAGAAGAAAGAAATCCTTCCAGATGAGAAGCATAGGGAAAATGGGGATCCAAAAATCACCCGGGCTGAAGAGGTCGATGAAAAATAATTATTCCCTTTTTAGTAGAAATTTGGTATTTATGATTGAAGTTGAAGGCAAAGTGGAAAGTAAAATGACCAAAAATACTCTTTACTACGGCGACAATCTGGATGTTCTAACGGTACATAAAGGATGCAGTGAATGAAAAAGCAAACCTCTCTAAAATTGGAGTCCGAGGATTCAATACTTCAGGCAGCCGATAAATTGGTCATCGCGGCAAACAATTTACTGCGAGAAGCAAAAACCGAAGAAGATTTAAGGATCGGTTTTGAAAAAGTTCTTGAACCTGTATGTATCAGTTTGGGAATTAAGTCGTCTCCGAGGTATGAAAAATCTATATATTCAGGGGGACGCTCCGATGCACTACACGGGCTGGTCATTGTTGAATATGAGCTGCCCAACGCATTTAGGTCTAAGAAATCAATTGATCATGCGTTTGATCAACTTTTCGACTACATTTGTGGGGAAGCTGAAAGTACTAAAGAAACCCTTTTTCTATTTGACCCTAAATTTAGAGGGGTTGGTTTTGATGGGGAACAGATATTTTTTGTGCAATACAGAGGTGATAAAGGCAAGCCTAAAATTAGGCTCGAAAAAGATGAGTTTATCCTTATCGGTCCCTATCCTTTTGATCCCCATAGCGCAAGAACGCTTCTTACCTATCTGCATTCTCTTTCTCGTGAGTTACTTACCGCCGAAAATCTTGCCAAGGTGTTCGGTCCCGAAAGCAAAATAGCGCCACTAGCTGTATCTGCGTTTGTAGATGCTCTGGAAAATTGGGGCACCGAAAGAGTGATTGTCTTTTTGAACGAATGGAAACGTTTATTTGGCATCGTCTACGGAGAACAGTTCGGTGTCCATCAGGAGGAAGAGGCAAGGGCCTTAGCTGATCTCTATAAAGTCAGCAAAGAGATAGATTTTCAAAAACTACTCTTTGCCGTCCACACCTATTTTGCTCTCCTAATGAAATTGATAGCTGCCGAAATTATAACCCTTAAAGAGAGTTCTCTTAATTCTTCTTTCTGTCTTAATTTGGCCCATGCTTCCAAACATGATTTTAAGAATCAACTCGCAACCATTGAAGACGGATGGATATATTCGAACCGCGGATTTACGAATTTTTTGGAAGGGGATTTCTTCTGCTGGTATCTTGATGCTTTGTCTATCCGTCTCGAAGATGCAATACGGGAGATAATAAGATCGCTTTCAGAATTTGAACCTGCGACAACCCTCATTAATCCAGAATCTACGCGTGACCTGCTTAAGAAGCTATACCAATATTTAGTGCCGCAAGAAGTAAGACATAATCTCGGGGAATACTATACACCCGATTGGCTTGCTGATCTCACTTTGAACGAGGTAGGTTATAATGGAGATACCATAAAGCGGTTTCTTGACCCTGCCTGTGGCTCAGGGACTTTTCTGGTGCTTGCTATTAAAAAAGCAAGGGAATACGGACGCCTTAATGGAGAACCAACGGTAGAAACGGCAAAAAGGATCCTTACAAATATATGGGGATTTGACATGAATCCCTTGGCGGTTATTGCTGCTCGTACAAATTATCTTTTTGCCCTTGCAGACATAGTACATGAGTTACCTTCAGTTGAAATTCCTGTTTATCTCGCAGATTCGGTTCTCTGGCCTGAAAGAAGCATGGGGCAGCTTAACCTGTCCCCAAGAGGGGAATCGATCCCCACTCCGACTTCTCTACAGACTTTTTTTGTTCCAAGAATCTGGATAAAGAATGAAGGAATTTTAATGAGAAAGGCAGCACCACTTGTAGAAAGAATGGTTAGGGAGAATTATACTGTAACCGAGGCCATAGAGCAGTTCAAGAGAGAAGGTTTGGTATTTCCACCGCATGAGGAAGTTGTAGAAAGATTTTACAGAGAGATCTTAAAACTTGAAGAACAAAAGAAGAACAGGATATGGGCAAGATTTCTTAAAAATGTTTTTGCCCCAATGATAGCCAAAAAGTTTGATTTTGTGGTTGGAAATCCGCCCTGGATTCGTTGGGGATATCTTTCAAAAGATTATCGTGATGCCACTCTACCTCTTTGGCAGGATTATGGTTTGTTCTCACTTAAGGGCCACGCAGCCCGTTTGGGGGGTGGGGAAAAAGATTTTTCCATGCTCTTTACTTATGCGGCCACAGATTACTACTTGAAAAGAGGGGGGAAGCTTGGGTTTCTGATTACCCAAGAAGTTTTTAAGTCAAAGGGGGCGGGGGAAGGATTTAGAAGATTCCGTTTAGGCGAGAGAGTAAAGAAAGAGGAAACGAAAAAGGAAATAAAGGAGAAATGTTTTAAAGTACTCAAGGCGCATGATTTGGTCAGCGTACAGCCTTTTGAAAAAGCGGCGAATAAAACAGCGATGATAATATTAAAGAAAAATAACATCACAACCTATCCTGTACCATATACATTATGGAATCGTAAGAAGGGAGTGGGTAGAATTCCTACGGATTCAAGTTTAAGAGATGCCCTGGCTCTTTTGCATAGAGAAAGATTGTTGGCACAGCCAATTGGTTCAGAAACAGGGCCGTGGCAGACAATGTCTGAAAGCCAGAAGGGACTTTCCGTTATCGAAGGTAAGAATTATTATAAAGCACATCAAGGTGCAGACCCTCAGCCTTATGGTGTTTTTCTATTAGAGGTAAAAGAGGTACTTTTAAATGGTGATTTATTAGTGAGAAACTTAGCCGAGGAAGGTAAAAAAATGAAGGTTCAACAAATAGAAGAGCGCATTGAACCTGATCTTGTTTTTCCCACTCTTAGGGGATCAGATATTGAGCGGTGGATGGCAAAATCTAAAAATTATATATTGATGTCTCAGGACCCAAATAAAAGTGAACCTTATTCAGAAGCTCAGATGAAAAGGCAATGGCCAAGAACATTTAGTTATTTAACAAAATTTAGAGGTCCCCTTTTATCGAGGAATTCTAAGTCTATAAGAGAGCTTGCAGAAAGAACAGCATTTTATGCAATGTATGGTATTGGACCATATACAGTATTGAGATATAAGGTTGTGTGGAAGTTTATGACTAATGATATTTATGCTTCGGTAATTTCTCAGAAAGAAACACTCTTTGGTTATAAATTAATAATCCCGATAAAAACTGTAGCATTGTTTGCGTCAGATGATGAAGCTGAAGCTCATTACCTATGTTCAGTTATAAACTCTAATCCTGTGAGAGAATTTATTAAGACCTATTCTTCGGCAGGTAGAGGATTTGGAACCCCATCAGTAATGGAACACATTGCCATTCCTAAATTTGACCACAAAAATGATTTGCACCGGAAACTTGCTCATCTTTCTAAAGTCCTTCACGACTACAAACAACAATGCAAGCTTGACAAAATGAAAACATTAGAGAGAGAAGTCGACAGTCTCGCAAGCGAGTTGTTTGGGATCCCCACTTAAGGGTACAAATAGATTTAGTTATATGTGCGGAGGTATTGTAAGGACAGCGGCAGTGGAAACGATTAAGAAGAAAAAGTGTTCCGATTGATAAAGAGGAGAGTATGCCATTCCCTCAATCTGTTAAAGATGGAGTATTGCGGATGGCAGCATTCCGATGCTGCAGGTGTGAGAAAATAGGAGGAGTAGAGGTTCATCATATTATTCCCGAGGAATTTGGCGGTTCGGATGATATAGACAATGCAGCTCCCTTATGTCCAAATTGCCATACTGATTTTGGAGATAATCCTAAGAAACGAAAAGAAATCACCAAACTGAGGGATTGGTGGTATCAAGTGGCAAAAGCGAAATACCCAACGAAGGTGATTGGTGTAGAAAAGCTTGACGAAATTAATGAAAAGATAGGGCGGTATGAAAAGGGCTTATCAGACATAGGTGAAATAAAAGCGATGCTAAGACCGCTATTGGACAATTTAATGAACACTTTAACTCCATCAACCGCCAGCAAGGCAGCGAGCAGTATTGTAGATACAGTAGTCTCAAGTACCGGAATGTCTACCATACCCGTCCCAAAGGTTCATGGTACTGGTCATTCTGTGATAATGTGCAAGGAGTGTGGAGCATTTGTTGATGTTGAAGGTAACTATTGTTCGAAGTGCGGAACGAAGCTTAATTTGTAAGGGCTTAGGAGAAAAGAGTGGCCAATAGTAAGCTGCTAAAACGGATTCGTGTTGCAAGGCGTGATCTTGGCAACTTGCTATTCCATTTTACCAGAAACAGATACGCTTCAGGCCAACAAAGGCCGGAGGCAACTGCTTCTCAAGTGTTGCGGGAAATACTGCGTGAAGGCTATCTGCGCGGATCGGACAATCTGATTAAAGGCGCTCACAAATGCATATGCTTTACCGAAGCTCCTATTTCTGAGATCGCAGCATTATTTCAACTGGCCAGTATTGCCGCAGACGAAAGTGAGCGCCCAAAGTATGAACCTTATGGAATAGCCGTAACCAAAGAGTGGCTCTTCAGTTTTGGGGGACGCCATGTAATCTACGAACCTGATAGCGAGTATGAGAAGCTTCCAGGCGAGTTTCGCCACCGGCATGTGAGATATGAGCCGAATGAAGGTATTGACTTCACATGGGAGCGTGAGTGGAGAGTAAAAGCTGATCAGCTCCCTCTTAATCCCGAACAAACTTTAGTGGTGGTGCCAACAAGTCAGGAAGCATTTGATCTTATGTTTGAGATGGCTAAATGGGAAGCGGAGTTTGATGAGTTTGGGGCTCCCGTAATTGGGTGTCCTAAACCGAAGTGGTTAGTCGTTTCGTTGGATTTTTTTGGATTGCCAAAAGAGGATATTTCACAGAGCTGATATTGTGCTGTTTACTTTGGAGGCTGAAAATGGCTACACTTTTGGCTACACCGATATGGTATGTATTTGAATTTGCTTAGTTATTGTCGGCCTCTCACGTCGGTAACACGGGTTCGACTCCCGTTGGGACCACCATCCTAAATCCCCCAATAATCCCAACAAAATATAATGATTACAGTCAGTTAATCCATACTTATCCTCCCACCCAATAAGTTTCGCAATTGTGTACAGAGTGTCAAAAAAAAGATAATTTGGTAAATATCGGCTATACATTGGCTATACATGGCCGAACCTAAGAACGTCCTCGTCTATGGTCTTTGATGGGATTGGGTGGGTGTAATTGTCAGTTATGGATAGGCTGAAGTGGCCGGCAAGTTCTGTGAGGTTGTTTTGTGAGGGGAAGTTGAAATATGGAAGGGCAAAATGCAGCATCGAAGGATGTGATGGCCTTTCGGATGCGAAGGGAATGTGCGGTAAACATTACCAGTTTTTTAGGCGTGAGAAGACCAGGTTTCAGAACCATAGAGGAAACCATCGTGTACTTTCCGTTAAGGAAGGGGGACGGGCTGACGTTTGGGATATTACCGTTAAAAACACTCATAATTTTGCTCTTGCAAGCGGTGTTTTTGTCCATAATTCGAAGGATCTTGCCGATAGCCTTGCTGGGGTGGTCCATAATTGCGAGACCAAGAGGGTGGTGGAGCCTATTGCGCCGTCACTTGGGATAGCAGAGTCCCATGTAGATGATGAAATCAAAAGGAAGTTGCAAGAAACAAAATGGTTGCTTGGTAGGTAATGGGGAGGGCTGGATGAAGTGTCCAAATTGCAACAATACGAGTTCGCCCAAGGAAGTTCTTCGCACCTGGCAGGTAAAGAACGGATCGGTGAAGAGGAAGAGAAAGTGCATGCATTGCAAATCCATTTTTAATACAATCGAATTGATATTGATCAGGGAGAAGGTGGTTCTTGATGGAGTCCAAGCTTAAGAAATCGCTAAGTTGTTCTGGACGAGACTTAAGTTTAGTGGTGACTTCCTGAAGTCAATAAACAGCCCCTCTTCCCTTCCGATGCAGATTTCAACCAGATGATATCTTCAGTTTGGGAAAGGTAAAGTGCAAGAAATCCCCGGTGTTTAGACGCTCAGGATAAAACGGAAGGGTAATTCAGAACCAAGCCCAACAACACGAGGCTCTTAAAAAAAAGAATCTGCAAGCACCAAATCGAAAAAACAAATTCGGATCTGGGAGACCCTCTTTCGTTCCCCTTTTCGTTTTCTTCCCCCCGTGGTCGGGTCTTATCGACTGGTTATCTTAATCCGATCAAAAACCACTCCAACTGTAAAAAACGTTTTGTCAAAGAAGCTCACTTAGCCGCTGCCTTCGGTCAGAATAAGACCTTAACTCTTTGTTAAAACTACGCTGTAATCAACACCACCCCACAGTTTTTTCCTACGCGAAAATGCCCCTACCCCTGGTGAAATCTGCTGGTCTTCTCGAAAACCGCTCCCACCTGTCGAGGATCATGTTAATTCCCCAGTTTAGGGGGGAATAGGATCATCGTAATTCCCCACCCCCGGATCATGATAATTCCCCACCTGCTGATGAGTAG
>JAGVBT010000041.1 GCA_020059605.1 Deltaproteobacteria bacterium | reverse complement strand
TATTGGCATAAAGAATATCACCTACCCATGCAAAAAATTTCTTGCATGAAAAATATTGCTTGAGGTTAAAAATGCTATTTTGATGCAAAATTCAGGTATAATAAATAGGGGAAAAGAGGGGATTTTGTCAAGAGGCGAGAATTTAAAAAAATTTCTTCTTGTAAGCATTCAGATGAATTGTTAGAATGTATCGAAATGGAAACGCAGGAACTACTGGAAATAATTCAAAAAACGGAGTCCCCTTGAGGAAAAGGGGTGGGTTATGAAGCAGAGTATAAAAAAGAATGAAGATAGACCACTCTCAGAGTTTTTACTGCTAAGGAAACAGTTAGGAATGGGAAGAATTCGAAAGTGTTCAAAGAAATACGAGGAAAAAAGAAAGATACTCCTGGAGCTTGGGTTGAAAAAGATAGAGGCAAAAGAGAAGGACGACTTTCTCCCGATAGGCTACCGGAGAAGAAAAGTGAGAATTATTTCATCTGCTTAACGCCGTCCCCGGTTTAACCTCTTTTTCCGGAGATGGGGGATGAGGCCGCCGTCTTGGAGGAGTTCCTGCATGAAGGGCGGAATGGGGGTTGCCGAAAACTTCTTATTCTGGGTTTGATCAATAATCTCGCCTCTGTTGAGATCGACTCGAACACGGTCCCCATCGTTAATCGAATCGGAAGCCTCCGAAGATTCAAGAAGAGGGAGGCCCAGGTTGAAGCTGTTTCGGAAAAAAATCCGGGCAAAGCTCTTGGCGATGATGCAGGAGATGCCTGCGGCCTTCAGGGCAAGGGGTGCGTGTTCACGCGAGGAGCCGCATCCGAAGTTCTTATCGGCCAAGAGGATGTCCCCTTTCTTCACTCCTTTTATAAACTCCGGCCGCTCATCCTCCATGGCATGCTTTGCAAGTTCCCCGGGATCGGACTGGTTGAGGTAGCGGGCAGGGATGATCGCATCCGTATCGATATCCGAACCGAATTTCCAGATTCTGCCTTCAAGTTTCATCGTTTGATTCTCCAGAGGGTTCAAGGATTCAAGGGGTCGAGGGTCCGAGTGAATACATAGAATTCAAAACGAACAGTTTTTTCCATACGTGCCATTTCTGATATCTTGAAAATCTCACTTGACTCCTGGAATCCTGGACCCCTTGCCCCCTTTTTTCATGACTTCTTCGGGGTGGCAGATCCGGCCCTTGATGGCGCTGGCGGCTGCAACCGCGGGGCCACTGAGATAGACTTCGCTTCCGGCGTGGCCCATCCTTCCCCTAAAGTTACGATTGGTCGTTGCCAGCGCTCTTTCCCCTTCTGCGAGCACACCCATATGGCCTCCCAGACAGGGGCCGCAGGTGGGCGTGCTGACTGCCGCACCGGCCAAGATAAATATTTCGATGAGACCTTCTTTCAACGCCTGCCTGTAAATCTCCTGGGTGGCCGGGAGAATAATGAGCCTCAAGGAGGAAGCGACTTTTTTTCCCTTCAGAATTCTTCCTGCAACTCTTAAGTCGTCGAGATGACCATTGGTGCAGGAACCGATCACCACCTGGTCGATTTCTACCTTTCCGACCTCCCGCACATCCCTGACATTGGAAGGGATATGGGGAAGGGCCACCAGGGGATGAATCTTTGAAACATCGTATTCCTTCACCTCCGCATAATGCGCGTCTCGATCACTGCGATAAATCTTGTAAGGCCTTATCGCCCTGGTTTTAATAAATTCCAGAGTAATCTCATCCGGTTCCATGATGCCGTTCTTGCCGCCCGCTTCGATTGCCATATTGGCCATGGTGAACCTGCCAGACATGGGAAGTTTTCGAATGGTTTCTCCGCAAAACTCCATGGCCTGGTAGCGGGCGCCATCGACTCCGATGTCGCCGATGGTGTGGAGGATGAAGTCCTTTCCCGATACCCAGGGATTGATTTTTCCATAGAAGATGAATTTCAGGCTCTCCGGAACTTTGAGCCAGAGCTTTCCGGTTGCCATGGCGGCTCCGAGGTCCGTGCTCCCCACACCGGTTGAGAAAGCGCCCATTCCGCCATAGGTGCAGGTGTGGCTGTCCGCGCCGATCACAAGCTCTCCCGGCAGGACGAGACCTTTCTCGGGAAGAAGAACATGTTCGATTCCGCACTGGCCGATCTCGAAGAAATGCGAGAGGCGCTGAGCCTTTGCAAACTCCCTGAGAATTTTGCATTGCTCGGCAGAGGGAATATCTTTGGCTGGTGTGAAGTGGTCGGGGACGAGAACAACACGGTTTTTGTTAAAGACCTTTTGTACCCCGATCTCGCTGAAGGCCTGGATGGCAAGGGGGGCCGTGATGTCATTGGCAAGGGCAAGGTCAATGCGGACTTCGATCAGTTCGCCCGGAGAAACGGTTTTTTCCCCTACATGGGCGGCCAGGATCTTTTCGGTAATGGTCATCGGACTATTCTTCATCATAACCTACCTAAAATGAAGCAAAGCGCATAGAGCATAGCGGTAAGCGTGAAGAATTCAAACGCCATGCGCTTGGCGCTCTGCGCTATGCGATTCTTTGTCTACATTCCCACCAGTTTCTGTTTCTTGAATTCTATCTTGTTAAGAGCGTTAATATAAGCCTTGGCGCTGGCCACGATCACATCGGTGTCCGCACCCTGGCCGATCACGGTCTGGCCTTTCTCCTCCAGTCTGACCGTCACCTCGCCCTGAGCTTCCGTGCCGCTGGTGATGGCATTAATTGCAAATTGGAGGAGTTTCGATTTGGTGCGAGTGATCTTCTTGATCGTCTTGAATGTGGCATCCACGGGCCCGTCGCCAAACCCGGCTTCCTGGATCAGTTTTCCATCCACATCCATCTGAACGGTAGCCGTGGGCACGGTGATATTTCCCGCCACGACATTGATGTAAATCAGTTTGAAACGGTGAGGCATCCGGAGAATCTCCTCCACAACGATCGATTCGATATCCTCGTCAAAGATCTCTCGTTTCTTATCGGCCAATTGTTTGAACTGGCTAAAAGCCCTCTGGAGATCTGCCTCGGGGAGACGATATCCCAAATCTTTCAACCTTTCCCTGAAGGCATGTCTTCCGGAGAGTTTACCCAGGACGATCGAACTCTTCGGAATCCCCACGGACTCGGGCGTCATGATCTCATAGGTCAGCTTCTCCTTCAGGACTCCGTCCTGGTGGATCCCGGACTGGTGGGCAAACGCATTGGCGCCGACAATCGCCTTGTTGGGCTGGATGACCATTCCGGTGATCTTGGAGATGAGACGGCTGGTGGCGAAGATGTGTCTCGGAAGGATGCGTGTCTGGAACCCCAAAAGGTCTTTCCTTGTCCGGAGGGCCATCACAATCTCTTCAAGAGAGGCGTTGCCCGCCCTCTCACCGATTCCATTGATCGTGCATTCGACCTGCCTCGCTCCATTCTGGATGGCCACAATGGAATTGGCCACACCCAGGCCAAGATCATTATGGCAGTGGACGCTCAGGGTTACTTTCTCAGATTCCTTGACCCTCTGTCTTACCGTCCGGATGAGGTCTCCGAATTCCGATGGGACAGCGTAACCCACCGTATCCGGGATATTGATCGTGGTGGCGCCGGCCAGAATCACTTCCGAAAAGACCCGGCAAAGGAAATTGATATCACTCCGGGTTGCATCCTCGGCGGAGAATTCCACATTCTTACAAAGGCTTCTCGCATAACGGACAGCCCGGACCGCGTCTTTCAAGACCTGCTCACGGGTCATGCGCAGCTTATAGGCGAGATGAATGTCGGAGGTGGCAATGAAGATATGAATTCTCGGCAATTTGGCATATTTTACCGCTTCCCAGGCCCTTTTGATGTCTTTTCGATCCGTTCGCGCAAGGGCGGCCACCTGGGATCGCTTAATCTTTTTTGCGATCGCTTTGACCGCCTCAAAGTCTCCTTCTGAAGAGATGGGAAAACCGGCTTCGATGATGTCCACATTGAGTTGTTCAAGTTGTTCGGCAATCCTCAACTTTTCAGCGACATTCATCGTTGCGCCCGGGGACTGTTCCCCGTCGCGAAGGGTGGTATCGAAGATCTTAATCTGCTCACTCATCTTTAACGCTCCTTTGAATTTAAACAATGAACAATGAACGATGAACCATGAGCTTTAAATTCATAATTCATAATTCATAATTCATCACTCAAATACTTCCATGACTTTTTTATAAAATTCTTCCTCCTCTTGTATCTTCATTTCGATGCGAAGGGCGAGGAGATGAGGAGGGTCAAGGGGCAATGATTTTAATTTAACCATATCTTTTTCCGTTGTCACAATCCAGTCCACTTTTTTAACTTTTTCCTTGATGGAAATCAAATGATGAGGGGTGTAATGATGGTGATCCGGGAAAATCATCTCCTCGACGACCTCCATCCCGCATCCTCTCAATAGCGAGGAAAAATAGACCGGGTTGGCGATTCCTGAAATGGCAAAGACCCTTTTTCCTTTAAGATGAGGGAGGGGTTCAATCTTTCCGTCAGGCCATATCAACCCCGAGGGTTCGTAATAGCTGTGAAATATCGGTACGGAGGGATGGATCCGGCGGAGTTTTGATTCGAGAGGGGCGTACGTTTGAGTCTCTTCCACTTTTGTGATGAGGAAAAAATCGGCTCTCCGCAACTGGGTCAAGGATTCCCTTAAAATCCCCCTTGGCAGGAGGTGGCCATCGCCGAAACCGATGCTCGAATCGATCAGGAGGATGTCCAAATCCCGATGAAGGGGGAGATGTTGAAAGCCATCATCGAGCAAGAGACCGCGGAGGGGGAAACGGCCAAGCGCCAGCTCCCCATTTTTGAATCTGTCTTTTCCGACGAGGACCGGAATGCCTTTCAAGGCGCCGGCCATGAGAAAGGGCTCGTCGCCCGAATCCTCCGGAGAGAGGATGATCTTCCGGCCGTCCGTAACGAGCGGGCCTGAGCCTTTCTTCCCGCGGTAACCCCTGCTCAGGATGGCCGTGGGAATACCTCTCTCCATCAGCCCTTTCGCCAGGGCCATGACCAGGGGGGTCTTTCCGGTTCCGCCTACCGTGATATTCCCGACGCTGATGACAGGACAAGGAAGCCGTTTTTTCTTCAGCAGCCCAAGGGAGTAAAGCGATGCTCTTGCCCGGACGGCCCATCCATAAGGCAAGGAGGCGAGGAAGAGAGGAAAGAGGAGCATTTTCTCCGGAAGAGATTTTTCCTTGCGATACAGGATTTGATCAAGGCGATGGTTCATAACCATTTCGGATTTCGGATTGCGGATTTCGGATTTGAAACAATTTCAATTTTCAATCTGAAATCTAAATCTTCAATCTGCAATGTCTTTGAGAAAGGGTTTGATTTTTTCAAAGATGCGATCGGTGGCTCCTCGGTGTTTCATTAGAAATTGATAGCCCTTCTCTCCAGCCGCCTTCCGCGCCTTCTCATCGGAGAGGAGCCGCTTCAATTGAGAAGAGAGTTCTTCTCTGTCTTTGACCGGGACGGCTCCCCCTTCCGCCACCAGGCGACGGGAGATTTCAAGAAAATTAAACATGTAAGGACCGAAGAGGACGCATTTTTGAAAGAAGAGGGGTTCCAGGGGGTTGTGCCCACCCACCGGGACAAGGCTTCCGCCGATGAAGACAATCGTTGCAAGGCTGTAAATCATCATCAACTCGCCCATCGTATCAAGAAGGATCACCCCGGGCGCCTCCGCCCGGTTTTCGGCATGCAGGGATAAGTCCATGGAAAGAGACGTCCTTCTTTTCCACGGAAGAGATTCTTTTTTCAAAACGTTTTCTACCTCTTCGAGCCGATTGAGATGGCGGGGCGCCAGGATGAGGACGAAATGAGGATCGGCTTTTCTCAGGTCTTTAAAGAGCCGGATGAATATCTCCTCCTCATTCGCATGAGTCGAACCTGCGATGAGGACGGTCTCCTTTCCTTGAAGGCCAAGAGACCTAGATAGTTCGGCGGTTGCTCCCGCGGCCATGGAGGGAGAGGCTTGATCAAATTTTATGTTTCCCATTACTTCTGTTTTGCCCGGTGAGGCGCCGATCTTTAGGATCCGGTTCCGATCCTCCTCCGTTTGCATCAGAAAGAGGGAGATGTGTTTCAGGCATTTTTTGAAGAAGGATTTCAAAAGGAGGTATCCACGGAATGACTTTTCGGAGAGCCTGCCGTTGAAGAGGACGACCGGGATGCCTTGTTTGCCGCAGGAGCGGAGGAGGTTGGGCCACAGTTCCGTCTCCGCAATGAGGAGGAGGCGGGGCCTGATTTTTCGCAAAACCCTCCGGATGATGAAGGAATGGTCGATGGGAAAAAAACAGATATGGTCCGCTTCAGGGATGAGCTTCTTCGCCGTTTCATTTCCCATGGAGGTCATGGTGGTCAGGATCATTTCACAAGAGGGGTCGTCCGCCTTGATTCTCTTCAGGAGCGGTTTGGAGCAGAGCACCTCTCCGACCGAGGCGGCATGAATCCAGACCGGTTTTGTAGAAGAGAGATCGGGGAACCCTCCCAGTCGCTCCCGCAGTTTTTGTTGAGATTGTTTCCCCAAGAGGTTTTTTAAAAGAAGATAGGGGATGTGGAGGATTAGAAAAAGGGTCAGGATGATATTGTAGAAGAAGTGAGTCATGGGAACTGAGTTAAGTGAACTAAAGTGAGCTAAAGTGACTAAAGTGAACTAAAGTTAATGAAAGTCAACTTTAGTCACTCGTAACTTTAGGCATTTTTTTGTTGAAATAACGGTCTGCCTCGTCGGTTAATTCATTTAATCGTTTCTCTACGAAAAGCCTCCTCTCTTCGAGATAGTCCCGGTCTCCGTTGCGATCGACATAGATGGGTTCTCCCCAGATAAAAACCCCCCTTGAGAAGGGATAAGGAAAGAGGAAACGGTCCCATGTCCTGAAGATCTTCTTTTTCGATGCACTGAAGGAAAGTGGAATAATGGGATTCCCTGTCCGCCTGGCCAATTCGATGACACCAAGCTGGAGACGGCGGCACGGTCCCCGGGGGCCATCCGGCACGATGCCCATATCTGATCCATCCTGCATCGCCTTTACCATCTTTCTGAAGGCGGAGGAACCACCCCTGTAAGTGGAGCCCGGGATCGGATTGAACCCGAATCGTTGCAAGGCTTTTCCTACGATCTGGCCATCGCGATGGGGGGAAACGAGGAAACTCAACTTCTTTCCCCTGTAGGCCAAGGGCATCATCAGGAGCCTGCTATGCCAGAGGGCGCCGATGGCAGGAGCCCCTTTCTTCCAGAGATTTCCCGGGATCTCAGGATGGACCTCTTCGAACCGCATGGTCCAGCCCAGAACCTGGATGACCCGGTAAGCCAGCCAGGGGCCCAGCCATGAAACCAATTTCTTCTTTAATATCTTAAGGAACATTTTTCTATTTCGGAATTCGGAATGCGGATTTCGGAATTTAATTCCCCATTCCGCAATCCCCAATTGGATTTCAGTAGATTTTTTTGGCTTTCGCTGATTTCCAGACCCTCATGCCGTCATCCCTGAATTGAAGATCATAGAGGCGACGGTATTCTCCATTGAAGGCCATCAGCGCTTCGTGCGTTCCTTGTTCCGCAATCCCTCCATCCGAGAGAACGATGATGCGATGGGCATTTCGAACGGTGGAGAGGCGATGGGCGATGACAAAGACCGTCCTGTCCCGCATCAACGTCTCCAGGGCCGCCTGGACCTCGGCCTCGGAATCGGAATCGAGGGAGGAGGTCGCCTCATCCAGGATCAGGATGGGGGCATTCTTTAAGAGCGCCCTTGCAATGGAGATGCGTTGCCGTTCTCCGCCGGAGAGTTTTACTCCCCCTTCTCCGATGATCGTGTCGTACCCGTCGGGAAGCCTCCCGATAAAGTCATGGGCATTGGCTGCCTTTGCGGCTTCAATGATCTCCTGTTCCGACCGCGTCAGGTTTCCGTATGCGATGTTGTTTCTGACCGTATCATTGAAGAGAATGGTTTGCTGGGTAACCAACCCCATCTGATCCCTCAAGGATTTGAGGGTCACTTTTCGAATATCCAAACCATCGATCAGGATCTGGCCCTCCTCCACATCGTAAAAACGGGGCAGGAGATTGACCAGGGAGGTCTTTCCCGCACCGCTCATCCCGACGATGGCGATGATCTCGCCCGTCCTGACCTGGACGGAGATCGCTTTGAGCACCGGCGTTGAATCATATTTGAAGGTAACCCCTTTAAACTCAATTCCTTTTGAAATCGGAGGAAGCGCCCCGGCCCCCGCCTCCTCTTTAACCTCCATAGGAGTGTCGAGCAGTTCGAAGACTCTTGCCGCGGCGGCCAGCCCTTCCTGGACCTCGAGGTTCACCCTGTTCAGATTGCGAATCGGGGCATATAGCATCAGCAATGCGGTCATAAAGGAGAAGAAGGTTCCGGGCGTCATATCTCCCCAGACGACCCTGTATCCACCCACCCAGACGATGACGGCAATTCCGATCCCTCCCAACAACTCCATCAAGGGATGGGAGATCGCCCTGACTTTGACCCGCTGGAACATCACCTTAAAAAAACGGGTGTTCTCTTCGGCAAACCTCCGCTTCTCATAGTCCTCCATATTGAATGCCTTGACGATCCGGTTGCCAGTGATGGTTTCATGGAGAAAGGTGGTCAGGGCGCCCATCCTCTGCTGGCCCTTCCGGCTGAATTTCCGAAGCCTCTTGCCAAATTCCTTGATGGGAATGATGGCCAGGGGGAAGACGATCAAGGCGATGAGAGCCAGTTTCCAGTCCCGGTAAAAGACCACGCCAACCAACCCCAAAATCGAGAAGATATCCTTAATCAAACCGGTGAGGGCATTGGAGACCGACGCCTGGATGAGGTTGACATCGTTGGTAATCCGGGAGATGAGAATCCCGGTAGGGGTCCGGGTGAAGAAGGAGAGAGAGAGATTTTGAAGATGATTGTAAAGCATCTCCCGGATGTCGGCGACCACCCGAAGGCCGACAAAATTCATCAGATAGGCCTGGCCATAATCAAAAAGTCCTTTCAGAAAAAAGAGAAGGACAATCGCAAAGGGAAGAAGGAAGAGCGTTCTTTCGTCCTTGTTGAGGAAGACACCATCAAGGGCCGGCTTGACGAGGAAGGCCTGGGCTGCGGTCAGGAGCGACACAAAGATCATGCAGATCATCGCGAAGATCAGTTTGACCCAGTAGGGTTTCACCAGAGTGAGAAGGCGTCGGTAGAGATCCATAGGATTCTCTAAAAAATGAAAGTGTAACGAGGTCCCTGCCTACCGGCAGGCAGAGGCGTTTGGTTAGGTTACGTTTGTCGTTGTCGAAACTCGTATATGGATGCTGGATACGCGAGCTTCAAGTTTCAAGCTTCATGCTTCGATACGAGCATCGTCACCGTAAACCTTTTTATAACCCTAACCCAGTTTGTTTTTATCACAAATGGTTCTCTTGAAGCAAGGAGAGGGCGATGCGGGCGGCCCGGTGGGATGCCCCCGGCTCTCCCAGGCTCTTACGAACCTCTTTGAGCGACTCGATCGTTTTCCGGTAAAGGACCGGATCTCTTAAGAGGCGAAGAGCCTCATCGGCAATCCTCTCCGGACGGACCTCCTCCTGGAGAAGCTCCCTGGCGATCTCCTTTCCTGCGACCAGATTGACCAGCCCGATATGCTTCACCCGGACCAACGCCCTGCCCACCCAATAGCTGAGAGAAGAGACCTTATAGACGATGACCATCGGTTTTCCGAGAAGGGCTGCTTCGAGGGTCGCTGTTCCGGAGGCGGTGATGATCAGGTCGGAGAGATCCATCACGTCATAGCCAAATCCTTTGACGAAGGTGATGGGGACCGGAGCCTCTTTTAACAGGGGATCGATATCGGTTTTAGAAATGCCAGGGGCCAAAGGGATGACGAACTGAAGTCCCGGGATCGCTCTCCGAAGAAGAAGCGCCGAGGCCGACAGGGGAGGAAGAAGTCTCCCCACCTCGTCTTTCCGGCTTCCTGGAAGGAGGGCAACGGTTTTCTGTCCGGGATCGAGACCGAACCGTTGAAAGGCCTCCTCTCTCGGGAGTGCCGGCTTGACGATATCGAGGAGGGGATGTCCTACCCATTCCACATCGACCCCCGCGGCTTGATAGATGGGGACCTCGAAACGAAAGAGGACGACCATCTTGGTCACCCGCTTTGCAATCAATCTGATCCTTCTGCGCCTCCAGGCCCATATTTGGGGGCTGATATAGTAGAGGACGGGGATTCCTTTCTTACGGGCGATCCCGGCAAGCCGGAGGTTAAACTCGGGACAGTCGATCAGGATGACCAGATCCGGCTTCTCCCGCTCCATCGCTTCTTTCAGTTCCCGAAGCAGCTTGAGCGCTATTCTCAGTTTCCGGAAAGCCTCGGAGATTCCGACGACCGAAAGGGATTGGGCATGATGAAGGAGCTTCATCCCTCTCTTCTCAAGGCCTTCTCCGCCAATGCCAGTAAACTCGAATTCCGGATCGATCTCCTGGATGGCCCCTACGAGATGGGCTCCATGGAGGTCTCCCGACACTTCTCCTGTGACGAGCAGGATTTTTTTGGACTTCATTCCTTATGCCTTCGGAATCCGCCGCTCTTCCATGCTCCGGACGATCCGGAGGGCGATCTCCAGGACCGACCTTCCATCGCGACCTGAGACCTTGACCTGGGTTCGATCCCTTACGCTCCGGAGGAAAGAGCGAATCTCGGCTTCGAGGAGGTCAACCTTCGTAACCGGAATCTCCTCTGCCACCATTTCAGGTTCGCCTCCCTTTTCAAGCGGGATGGCCCTTTTCGAGGAGAAGACTTTCTGGGAGAGGAAATCGATCGTCAATGCCCCGTCGGGCTGAAAGATTCTGGTTTGACGTATCCTCTCCATCGATACCCGGCTGGCGGTCAGATTGGCTCTGCTGCCATTTTCGAAGATCATACGGACGTTTGCGACATCGAATCGGGGGGTGAGAACGGGGAGCCCGGTTGCATCCAGATCTTTCATCCCTGAGGAAACCAGGCTTAAGACGATATCGATATCATGAACCATCAGGTCCAGGACCACATCGACATCGGCTCCTCTTCCCGTAAAAGGGCCCAGTCGTTGAGATTCAATGAAGAAAGGATGCCGGATCCTTCCCACTGCAGTAAGGAATGCTCCGTTGAATCGCTCCAGGTGGCCCACCTGAAGGATGAGACCTTTCGATTCCGCCAGAGCGATCAGCTCATCAGCCTCCTCAATCGTGCTGGCAATGGGTTTTTCGAGAAGGACATCGATGTCACGGAGGAAAAAATCTCTGGCGATCGAGTGGTGAAGGGGAGTGGGAACCGCAATGCTGACGGATTGAACCTTGCCGAAGAGGTCGGAGTGACGGGAGAAGGATTGGATCAGGTATCGTTTGGCAATCTCTCTGGAACGGGAGGGATCAATATCGACGACTCCCACCAATTCCACTCCTTCCATTTTCAAATATTTTTCCACATGGAACCGGCCGAAGTAACCAGCACCGACCACACCCACCCTGATCTTTTTCACTTATCGGCAAATCCCCCTCTTGGTCTGCCGGATGAACCGGAGGAGATGCTCGACCTCCGGTAACCGGGAAATTTCAGACTCTTCCACTGTTTTAATCGCTTTCTCCAGCGTCAGACCGGTTCGAAAGATGATGCGGTAGGCTGTCTTGAGAGCCCGGATGGTCTCTGCACGGAAGTTTTGGCGTTTAAGGCCCACGGTGTTGAGGCCGAACAGTTTGGCCCGGTTTCCTGCGGCCAGCATGTAGGGAGGAATGTCGAGGACCACACCGGTGACTCCGCTGACAAAGGCATGAGCCCCTATCCGGCAAAACTGGTGGACAGCGGCGAGCCCGCCGATCACTGCGCAATCCTCGATGATGATATGGCCTGCAAGGGTCGCTCCATTGGCCAGAACAACCTGGTTGCCGATCTGACAGTCGTGGGCCACGTGGGAGTAAGCCATGATGAAGTTGCGATCGCCGATGACGGTCTTCCCCCCTCCCTTGACCGTGCCGCGGTGGAGGGTAACGCATTCCCGCATGACATTATCATCCCCGATGATGAGAGAGGTTCTCTCTCCCTTATAAGCGACGGCTTGGGGGGCCTCTCCAATGGAGGAAAACTGAAAGATCTGACATCGCTTGCCGATTGTCGATCCTTCCCGAATGACGACATGGGGACCAACCCTCGTTCCCTCTCCGATGGAAACGTCTTTTCCGACGATAGAGTAGGGACCGATTTCAACCCTCTCACCGATTTCAGCCTTTGGGTCGACGATGGCTGTGGGATGGATCATCTCTCTTCCCCCATCATGGCCAGGAGTTCTGCCTCGGCCACCAGTTTTCCATCGACCCATGCCTTTCCCTTAAATCCCCATATGGACTGGCGTTGGCGTGTCACCTCCAATTCAAGGCGAAGCTGGTCTCCCGGGATGACCGGTTTTCTAAAGCGGACGTTATCGATTCCGAGAAAGTAAACCGCCCTTTTCTGATTTTCGCCGGTGTTTTTCTGTTCTTCGTCGGGCATCGATTTAAAGGCGAGGACACCGGCCGTTTGGGCCATAGCCTCCACGATGAGCACGCCGGGCATAATGGGTTGACCTGGGAAATGGCCGGGGAAGAAGGGTTCATTGTAAGTGACATTCTTGACGGCCACAATCCGCTTTCCCGGCTCCACCTCGAGAATCCGGTCAACGAGCAAGAAAGGATAGGCATGGGGAAGGATATTCATGATCTCCCTGGCTTCAATCATCTATGTCTCCTTCTCTTTTAAGGAAAGTGCTTCTTCAATCTCCTTCAGGCGTTTCTCCATTCGGAGGAGCGTCTTTTTCATTTCCGGCAGTTTCTGAAACAGCATAACCGCGCGAAGCCATTCACCGCGGGGGATGGCGGGAGTTCCCAAAAATTCCTGATCGGAAGGCAGATCATGGAACACTGCGGATTGACCTCCAACCCTGACGTTGTCTCCGATTTCGATGTGGTCGTTCACTCCCGCCTGTCCGGCGAGAATTACATTCTTTCCGATCTTTGTTGAACCGGCAATGCCGACCTGGGCGACGATGATCGAATCCTCGCCGATCTTCACATTATGGGCCACCTGGACGAGATTATCGATCTTCACTCCCCTCCGGATGACCGTTTCGCCCAGTGCGGCGCGATCAATCGTCGAATTGGCGCCTACCTCCACATCGTCTTCGATAACCACCCTTCCCACCTGGGGAATTTTCACGTTCCTCGTCCCTTCCTTCAAAAATCCGAATCCGTCAGCCCCGATCACCACGCCGCTATGGAGGAGGACACGCTTTCCGATCACCGAGCCGGAATAGACGGAGACATTGGAATGGAGGACAGAATCCTCGCCGATGACGGAATCCTCGCCCACAAACACCCCCGGGTAGAGGGTAACCCGGTCTTCGATCCGGCATCGGTCTCCGATAAACACATGGGGATAGATGGAGAGATCCTTGCCCAACCGGGCGCTGGGACTAACCCTGGCATCCGGATCGATGCCTTTGGGTTTATAAGGCTTGCTGAAAAAGAGGGTAAGGATCTTAACAAAAGCAAGGTGAGGGTTGGCGGTGCAAATCAGAGGTTTGTCCGTAGCCCTCATCTCCTCGGAGACGATGACCGCGGAGGCTTTTGTCTCGCCGAGTTTCCGGAGATACTTGGGATTGGTGATGAAGGTGATCTCGCCGGGCCGAGCCTCATCGATGGAGGCCACCCCGGAGATTTCAATCTCTCCATCCCCGATAAGGGTGCCGCCTACGAACTCCGCTAACTCACTCAGTTTCTTTTTCATCCTTGTCTCAACTCTTACGTATCCTTACTTTAAGGTTATCAATAAATTCGAAATCCGAATATCGAAATCCGAAACAAATCCGAATTTTCAAAATTCAAATGTCTTAAACTTTTTTTGTTTCGAACATTTGATATTTGGTCATTTCCGCCAAAGGCGGATCCGCTTTTCGCGGATGAGATTGTTTCGAATTTCGTGCTTCGAATTTAGAATTTTATTTCTTCTGGGCATCATGGAGTTTGATCACGCGGTCCGTGATGTCCATGTCCTTGGAAGCGAAGAGCACGATGTTCTCATTCCACTCCAGGATGAAGGTGTAACTCTCATCGGCTCCCAGCTTCTGAATCACTTTCTGAAGCCCGAGAGAGATGATCCGCTCGATCTCCATCCGTTTCTGGTTGATTTCGTTCTGGGTGTCCTCCTGCCAGCGCTGGAATTCCCGGACCTTGTTCTGTAGGTCCTTTTCCTTGTTTGCCCGAACGTCTGGATTGAGCATGGGCGCCTGTTTGTCGAGAGATTCTTTCAACGTCTGGAGTTCCTTCTGTTTGTCCGCAAACTGGCGCTGAAATTTCTCCACCTCTTTGACGATGACTTTTTTGGCTTCCTTTCCTGCATTGCATTCATTGACAGCTTTCTGGATATCGACGAAGCCGATCTTCGGACTGGCGGCCGAAGCCGTTCCAAGATAGGCTAGCATGATCGGCAGGATGATGACCATCGCCCTTTTTTTCCATTTCACTGGCTTGTCTCCGTTTCGTACATTAAACAATCGATGCATTTTCTTCCTCCCTCATTGAAATTAATAAACGCTAATAGACTGTGCCGATGATAAAGTCAAACACCTTTCGTTTCTCTCCAGGTTTGGGATTGGGATTAATCCCGAGGTCGATATTAATTGGGCCAAAAGGCGAGAACCATCGTATCCCTGCCCCCACCCCCGTCTTCAGCGGCGTGATGTCGCTGAACTTATCGAAACCCTTGCCCACGTCCCAGAAGACGGCTCCCTTCAGGCCGATCTCCCGCGAGATGGGAAAGATCAGTTCAGCGTTGAAAACGACCATCTTCTCCGCTCCGAGGGGCTCCTTGTTCTTGTCGAAAGGACCGGCCATCCCGTACTCAAAACCTCTTAATGAATGGATGCCTCCCACAAAGAATTTCTCGTAGATGGGAGTCTTTCTTCCGCCATAAGGTTCGATGACCCCAGCCTTTCCTCTGAGATTAAGGACCAGATTGAGGGGGAGGGGGAAGAACCAGCTGGTTTCTGCGAACATCTTCACAAAGTAGTTGTCCCCCCTCAGGATACCGCCTGCGTTCTGGAGAGAGATGACATGTCGCCCCCCGCGTGTGGGATTAAAGTAATCGTTTCGGGTATCCATCGACAGACTGAAGGACAAAGCGCTTGTGAGTTTCTTTCCTTCCTGTTCTCGAATCAACACGGAGGCATCTTTACTGACGTCGCTGACCTTAATGTTCTCCAGTTTATACATCGTATCGAACCGGAGGGTATCGGTGAGTTCTTTTCCCATTCGGATATTTCCACCGGAAATCCTGTAAGAGTAAGTATCGAACTTCCGGTTTTCATGATAGAGGTCCGTGCCCAGCGAGACAGGATATCCAAGGAAATAGGGATCGGTGAAGCTGAACATGAGGTCGCTCGTCTTCTCGCCCAACCTGAATTTCAGAACTCCCTGGTACCCCAGGCCGAAGAGATTCCGGTCCGCAATGGAAGCCTGACCCACCAGATTTTCGATCGAACTGTAGCCAAAGCCAAGGCTGAGAGCGCCCGTGGGCGCTTCTTCCACTTTGATCTCAAGGTGGGTTTTGTCCTCCGTGCTTCCCCGGCTGGTGGTGAAATCAACTTCTTTAAAAAACCCCGTCCTTTTGAGCCGGTCCCGGCTCTTGCTGAGCCCGGAGGCGCTGTAAAGCTCTCCTTCGGCGACCTGGAGTTCACGCCGGATCACTTTGTCGCGGGTCTTCGTGTTGCCCACGATCTGGATTTTCTCAAAAGAGACTTGTCTCTTCTTTTCGATTTCGAAGGTCAGGTCCACGAGAAGATTTTTTTCGTCTGTGAACGTGGTCGGGGTGACCTCCGCATCGGCATAACCCTGATTGGCAAATTTTTCCGTCAGCGCATTGATGTCCTTTCGAACCGCCGAGGTGCTATAAATGTGGTTTCGCTTGATGTGGATCGTCCTGAAGAGTTCCTCCCTGGTGGTCAGGACATCCCCCTTGAAGTTGATCTCCCCGAAACGGAATTGGGCGCCTTCCGAAATTTCAATCTCGATCTGAATCCGCTTGGGATCCTGAAGGTCGATCCTGGGTTCCGGGATTTTCACGTCGAGGTAGCCATGGTCGATATAATAAGCCGTCAACAGCTGGACGTCGTTTTTGAGGATATCCTCATCGAGGAGGCCCGTCTTGGTGATGATGGAAAAAATATTTCTCCGTTTCGTCATCATGACCTTTTTCAGGTCAGAGGACTTGATATTTTTATTTCCTTTGAAGACGATCCTTTGAATGTGCCCCTTGAGCCCCTCTTCAATCTTAAAAGTGACCACTGCCTCATTGGTCTCCAGATAGTCGACCTTGTGTTCCACCTTAACCCCATAATAACCCTTTGAGAAGTAGAGCCTTCGGATCTGCTCCTCACTTTCTTTCGCCTTGTCGAGGTTGAGAATGGAGCGGGGGGCAAGGGTCACCTTCTCCTTGATGTTCTCGAGCTTCACTTTTTGATTCCCGGTGATCAGGATTTCTTTGATGGCAGGCTTCTCCAGGACGATGAAGATAATCTCTCTGCCTTTCGGGGTGGTCTTGATATCGACCTGAACATCGGAGAAGTACCCCAGGCCGAAGACGGACCTCAGATCCTCCCTCACCTGGTCGGGGGAGAAACGGCCTCCCTCCCGGCTTTTCAACGCAGACCGAATGACTCCGTCTTCCACCTTCACATTCCCGAGGATGGTGATTTTCTGAATGACCTCCTCTGATCCGCCGGATATCCCGATGGAGAGAAGAAGCAGGACAAGCGAGAGTCCGACACTTTTTCTAATCCTGTATCCCATCTTGGTTCCGATCAGCCGCTTTGTCGATTTGGGTTCCATCTTCAATATCAAATCCTTCCTTTTTTGTAAACCCCGTAAAAAAGAGAGGGACTTTCGAACGGGGTAAATGGGAGCTCTTCTAATGGATTGCCATTCCATCGACGAGTTGGATCTGCCGCGGCATTTGAGCGGCCAGACCCGGATTGTGGGTCACTACGATCAGGGTGACGCCCTTGATCCGGTTTAACTCCAGAAGAAGGGCGAAAACAGATTCACCGGTCTTCGTGTCGAGATTTCCGGTGGGTTCGTCGGCCAGAAGGACCTTCGGCTCCAGAACCAGGGCCCTGGCCACAGCCACCCGCTGTTGTTCCCCGCCGGAGAGCTCTCCGGGCCGATGGGTCAACCGTCCTTTCAGGCCGACCAGCCCGAGGATGGCTTCCGCCCGATCGGCCGCCTCCTTTTTGGACATCCCCCCGATGAGGCACGGCATCATCGTATTCTCAAGCGCATTAAACTCCGGGAGAAGATGATGAAACTGGAAGACAAACCCGATCTCCCGGTTTCGAAAAAATGCGAGGTCCTTTTCCTTGAGGGTAAACACATCTCTTCCCTCATAAAGCACTTTTCCGGCGGTGGGTCGATCGAGTGCCCCCAGGAGATGGAGCAGGGTTGTTTTTCCCACGCCTGAGGCGCCCACGATGGCCGCCTTCTCCCCTTTGGCAAACGTGAGGTCGATCCCCTTGAGGACCTCCACCTTCTTGACCCCGTCTTCAAAGCACTTGAAGAGTCGCTCAACTTGAATCAAATCCTTCACACCATGCACTCCTTTGCTTCTTCGACTCTCCTTTGCGAAAGAGTCTCTTTCATTCGGACGAGCCGTTTTGAAGAGATCTCTTTCACCACGGATTGAAGATGGGGAAACATTTGGAGGAGGGCATCGAAATCCTCCTTTGCCATTTCCAATAATTCCGAAGGTCCGGTCGTTTGAGCAAATGCCATGCGAGGGGTATTGAGAAGAACGCCGATTTCTCCAAAGAAATGGCCGGGTTCCAGTCGGCCCAGGGACACTCGCTTTCCACTCCGGTCCTGCGTGAAGATCTCAACGTTGCCGCTTTTAATCAGATAGAGACAATGAGAAGGGTCTCCTCCTTTAAAAACAAAGGCGGCTTCCGGGAGGGTTACCACCCTGAACCGTTTTAAAACCTCCTCCCTTTCCGATACGGTCAAAGGAAAGAAGAGAGGGGAGAGAACGAGCAGGAGATCCATGACCCGTTTTTCATAGAGGTTTTGAAGCACGTTTTTCACATGGGGATGTGATTGGATGATCTCCTTCAGTTCGTTTCTATGGATTTCTACCACCTCGCATTCGCTCAGGCTCCGGACATCGGCATGCCTTTTCCGGTCGAGGAAGAAGCCGAACTCTCCAAAGCAATCCCCCTCGCCGAGGTTGCGGATCCACACCTCTTTCCCGTTGAGGAGGCGTTTGTAGACCCCGACCTCCCCCCGCTGGATCACCATCAGGGAGTCCCCGGGTTCACCTTGGCGGCAAAGGGAAGACCCTTGGGGAAAGGTTCTAAATCGAACGCGGCCGAGAAGGGATCGAAGCTCTTCTTCATGGAGGTCGGAGAAAAATGAGATGTGAGGCAAAAAGCAGGAGGAAGGTGTCCCCCGGGTCTTCTCCGAGTAGAGTTGATTCAATCGTTCATGGATATCTTCCGCGGAACGATCCATCCTCAGGATCATCTTGTGGATGGAGATTGCCTGGAGCAAGAAACCCTCCCCGGCATAAGCTTCGGCCACCTCCCGGTACTCTCGGATGGCCTCCTTTTTTTTCCCCAGCCGCTCAAACAGTTCAGCCACCTTGAGCCGGGACCGAAGATCCGTCGGCTCCAGGTCGCAGTATTTTTGAAAGGATTGGAGAGCTTTCTTCCATTCACCGCGGGAGAACGCCGAGAGAGCCTCTTCTTTATGGGAAATCCGACCCTTATTCATAGCGTAACGTCTCCGTAGGGTCGAGCTTGGACGCCCGGTAGGAAGGGTAGAGGGTGGCGAACAAACTGATCAGGATGGCCGTGATGACGATCAGCGACACATCGAGGAAATTGACCTGGGAGGGAAACTTTTCAATATAATAGACATCCCTCGCCAGAATTTTGAATCCAAAAAGGTTTTCCAGGGAATCGATCAGATTTTCCAGATTGAATGCGATTGCAAGGCCCGAAATCGTTCCCAGGACCGTTCCCACGACGCCGATGACCCCGCCTTCGATCATGAAGATCTTCAGGATTCCTGCCGGAGGAGCTCCCATCGATTTCAGGATGGCGATGTCTTTATTCTTTTCCATCACGACCATGATCAGGGTGGAGATGATATTAAAAGCGGCCACCAGCACGATCAGAACAAGGATGATGAACATGATAATCTTTTCCAGTTTCAAGGCGGCGAAGAGGTTGCGGTTCATGTCCATCCAGTCCTTGGTCCAGAAAGGAAAACCCATCGTCTTCCGGATCTCTTTCCCGATTTCCTTCACTTTATAGATGTTATTGGTTTTAATTTCGATTCCCGTCACGCGGTCTTCCATCGCAAAGAACTTCTGGGCGCTTCCCAGAGAAACATAGGCCATGGTATTATCATACTCATACATCCCGGTGTAGAACATCCCCTTGATGCGGTACTGTTTCATCTTGGGCATCATTCCCATGGGCGTCATCGTGCCCAGGGGAGAGATAACCTGAATCGGATCGTCGATGTTCACGGAGAGGTGTTTGGCCAGCTCGACTCCTAAGATGATTCCCGGAAAATCTTTGTCCACGGTCTCTTTGAGGTCCTGGAGGCGCCCGGCCTTCAAGTTGTGGGCCAGCTCGGTCACTTTGCCCACCCGGGCCGGATCGATCCCCTTGAGGACCACTCCGGAGGTGCCCGAGGGAGAGGAAAGCATCACCTGGCTGAAAATGAACGGGGCCGCCGAAACCACCCCCTGTACTCCCTCGACCTTTTTAATCGCTTCCTCGTAGCGGTCCATTCCCCCTTCGCTCGCCCTGAGCACGACCAGGTGGGCCTGAGTGCCGAGGATCTTTTCCCTGAGGGTCGTTTGAAAACCGCTCATCACGGACAGGACGACGATGAGCGCCATCACCCCCACCATCACTCCGGCAATGGAAATGACGGTGATGATGGAGATAAAAGTCTGTTTCCGTTTTGCCTTGAGATATCTCAGGCCGATAAACCATTCGTACCGCATAGGCGTTAAATTCCAATCACCAAATCCCAAGCTCCAAATAAATTCCAATAACCAATATCCCAATCACCTAAACCCACGCAACTCATTCCCTTTTTAGAATTTTGGTCATTGAAGTTTGGTTATTATCTGGTGATTGGTTATTGGTGTTTGGTGTTTATTCACGCTGTCCGTTAGACCCTTCTCATGATCAAATGATTCATAGGTTAATCCATCCTACTTCTCCGGTCGCAACAGCGGAAAGAAGATGACATCCCGGATGGAGGGTGAGTCGGTCAGGAGCATGACCCATCGATCGATCCCGATCCCTTCCCCGGCGGTGGGTGGCATCCCGTATTCGAGCGCGAGGAGGAAATCCTCATCCAGGAAAAGAGAGGAATCCGCTTCCTCCGGTCTCTCCCTCAACTGCCGGAGGAAACGCTCTCTCTGATCGAGGGGATCATTGAGCTCAGAGAAGCCATTGGCGATTTCGCGGCCTGCGATAAAGAGTTCAAAACGGTCTACCACCTCGGGGTCTTCTTCATTTTTCCGGGAGAGGGGAGAGATCTCTGTCGGATAATGGGTAATGAAGGTGGGCTGGAGAAGGTGGGGTTCCACCCGTTCCTTAAAAAGGTCAGCCAGAACCCTTCCATGGGAGGCCCCCTTTTTCAGTTCCAGGCCGAGCTCCACGGCCATTTCTGTGGCTTTTGAGGGGTCCTTTAAAATGACCGGATCGAGACCTCCTACCTCTATGAGAGAGTCTTTGAAACGAATCCTCCTCCAGGGCGGAGTTAAATCGATCTCCCTTCCCTGGCTGGGAAGACGGAGTCCCCCGTGGATCTCTTCGGCCATGGAGCAGAAAAGCTCTTCAGTCATCTCCATCATTTCGATGTAGGTGGCGTAACTCAGGTAGAATTCGAGCATGGTGAATTCCGGGTTGTGGAGGGTGGAAATCCCCTCGTTACGGAAACTCCGGTTGATCTCGAAGATTCTCTCAAATCCGCCGATCACCAGCCGTTTGAGATAGAGTTCCGGAGCGACCCTGAGAAAAAGTTCCATATCGAGGGCGTTGTGATGCGTCCTGAACGGTTTGGCCGTGGCTCCCCCGGGAATGGGATGGAGCATCGGGGTCTCGACTTCACAAAAACCCCTGCGGTTAAAAAAATCACGGATTCTCTGGATGACCAGGGCGCGTGTGAGAAAGATCTCTTTTACTTTCGGGTTGGCGATGAGATCAAGATAGCGCTGGCGATAGCGAATTTCAATGTCGGTCAGACCATGCCACTTTTCCGGCAGGGGGTGGAGCGATTTACCCAGAAGACGGAACGTTTGAACCTGCAGGGTGAGCTCCCCTGTCTTGGTCCGGAAAACCTTCCCTTCCAATCCGATGAAATCGCCGATATCCAACCGTTTAAAGAAGCGGAACTTCTCCTCGCCAATGATCTCTTTCTGAAAATAGGCCTGTATCTTTCCATTCCGGTCCTTCAACTGAACGAAACTGGCCTTGCCAAAATTCCGGATGGCCACAATCCTGCCCGCAAGGCAGAAGCTCTCTCCAACCGATCGGAGCTCTTCTTGGGACATGGGGCCGTAGGTTTGAAAAATTTCGCCGGAGGTATGGGTGGTCTTGAAATTATTTGGATAGGGATTGACCCCTTCTTGTTTCAAGGTCTCCAGTTTCCGTATTCTCTGCTGGATCAGTTCATTCGCCTCATCCATCTCGCTTTTTCACACTTTCCTGATTAAAAATAAATGTAAGATTCAAGGGTTATGCCACACCGTTCAAGTTTAATAAATTAACCCATTTTCCCCACCCCGTCAAGACATTTTCCGCTTGACAAATCTCCTGATTCTTCATTATCTTGGGTCATCTCGATGATCGCATACGCCTTTATAAAAAAGCTCACCCGAGCGGGGCGGAGATGAGCAAAGCCATTCCCCTGCCTCTCATTCCCGTATCTCTTGCTTATGCCATAGGAATCTATACGGGTCCTTTCAGCCTTCCCATTCCCTCTCAAGGGCTCCTCTTTCTCCTGTTTCTGCTGGCCGCCTGGACCCTCCTCGCGATTCTGAAATCGACGCGATGGACTTTCTGGGTTGCCCTCTTTTTCTTCCTTTTTCTTGGGCATTTTTCCATTCAAACTTATCTCCATCCGGAGCATCCCCCCAACCACCTCTCCCGGATCATCGGGGCTGAACAAGTCCTCCTGGAGGGGACCATTGATCGTTCCCCGCAGCGGATTCAGAGTGGAACCCGGCTTTTGATCAGATCTCACAAGATGATCTCTGGAGACCGTCACATGCCTCTGGAGGGCCGTCTTCAACTCTTCCTGAAGGGGGAAGGAAAATCCTTCCATTTAGGGGATCGTCTCCGATTCCTCTGCAGACTCCATCCTCCCGGTGGATTTAATAATCCCGGGGGATTTTCCTACGAGCGTCACCTCGCCTTTGAGAGGGTAGACGCCATCGGGTTCATGCCCAATGAGACGATGTGCGTCAAGGTGGGCGAGGATTTTAAACCCCCTTTCCTCCGGAAGATTGAAACATGGAGAAACCACATCCGAGATTTTTTGGAAGAAGAAGCGACATCCCCGTTTTCTTCTTTCTTCCAGGCCCTAGTCCTCGGGGAACAGGGAAGGATTCCCGATGAAGTGAGGGAAGTTTTTATTGTCACAGGAATCGCCCACCTTCTGGCCATCTCGGGGGCTCATCTCGGAGTTGTGGCGCTTCTCTCGTTTTCGCTCTTTCTGTGGGTCATGAAACGTTCGGAATTTTTTCTTCTCTCCTTCTCCGTTAAAAAATGGGCCGCCTTTCTGACCATTCCCATTCTCCTCCTCTATACCTTCATCGCCGGCGGAAGAATTTCCATGATACGGGCAGCGATCATGGCGATCACCTTCTTCCTCTCCATTGTCTTCGACCGGGAGAGACACCTCCTCCATACCCTCGCCCTGGCCGCCTTTCTCATCCTTCTCTTCTCTCCCCCGGCCCTGTTCGATGTCTCCTTCCAGCTCTCCTTTGTGGCCGTCCTGTCGATTCTCTACCTGGTGCCCCGCATCCTGCGGAACATGAAACAAGAAGAGCCTTTGAGTTCCTCCGGAATCTCGTTGGGAGGGAAGGCCTGGCAATCTATGAAACTCTCTTTTCTTATCACTGTCGTGGCCAGCCTCGGAACCGCACCGTTTGTTGCACTCCATTTCAACCGGGTCTCGCTGATCGGGTTTCTGACCAACCTCTTTGCCGTTCCCTGGGTTGGTTTTCTCATCGTCCCCATCACCCTGATTGCCTCTCTCTTCTCTTTCTTCTTCTATCCCTTGGCCGGCCTTCTGATCGCGGTGAATGAGCTCCTTGCAACCGTTCTGATCAAGGGGATGACCTTCTTCGCTTCCATCCCCTTTGCGTCGATCGATGTCCCCACTCCCACAATCATTGAAATTATCCTCTACTGCCTTCTCCTTTTCTTAGGGGTTCATCTTCGGAAGGGGAAAAAGGTTAAACTCCTCTTCGCCGGAATCTGCCTCCTCCTCGCCGGCGATTTGGCCTACTGGAACCTGGAGGGCCGATTTCGTAAAGACCTGGTCCTCACGTTCATCGATGTGGGCCACGGCGACTCGATCCTGGTCGAATTCCCGAAAGGGAAGACCATGTTGATCGATGGAGGAGGACTCCATGAAGACCATTTCGATATCGGAAAGAATGTGATTGCCCCTTTTCTCTGGAAGAAGAAGATTCGAAGGATCGATACGCTGGTCCTGACCCACCCGGACCCGGACCATCTGAAAGGGTTGAATTTCATTGCTTCCCGTTTCTCCATCGGCCAGTTCTGGGACAACGGGGTGTCCGGAGATTCGGAATCCTATCTGCGGCTGGAAGAGAGGCTCCGGAGGAATAAGATCGAACGCTTCTCCCTCAACGAGAATACGAGCGATCTAAGGATCCATGGGGTCGAGATCTCCTTCCTCAATCCACCGGCGGGAAGTGCCGGCCCTGTTCGTCACCGAAATCCCGCATGGCTCAATAACCAATCCCTGGTGATGAGGCTCCGGTTTAACAAGATCGTTCTGCTCCTGACGGGAGATGCCGAGAAGGAAGCGGAGGATCGGATGGTGAGAAAAGGTCATCCGCTCAGAGCTCATATTCTTAAAGTCCCCCATCACGGGAGCTCCACGTCAAGCAGTTCAATCTTTCTTGAGAGGGTGAAACCGGACCATGCAATTATAAGCGTCGGCGAGCGAACCATCGGCCGGCTTCCCCACCCGGAAGTCATGCAGAGATACTTACGGTCCGGTGCAAAGGTCTTCAGAACGGACCGGGACGGGGCCATCACGGTGACCACGGACGGTGAGAAGATCGAGATCAAGAACTTTCTGAAGAGAGATGATTGAAGGGCGGGTTGACTTTTGGTCATGAATTCAATAAATTTCAGTATATGCTAAACCTATCAATCTCAAGTGTTCAAAAAGTTCAGGAAGAATTGAAAAGGCTCGGTTTTTCCAACGAGGTGATGGAATTACAGGCCACCACTCGAACCTCCGCGGAGGCAGCGCAGGCCGTAGGGTGCCAGGTTGAACAGATTGCCAAATCCATCGTCTTTCGAGCCATAAAAACAGATCAACCCATTCTTGTCATCGCCAGTGGTCCAAACCGGGTCAATGAAAAGAGGATAGAGGAATGGATCTCCGGGCCTCTTGGAAAAGCAGACGCCAACTATGTCCGTCACAAAACCGGTTTTGTTATCGGTGGCGTCCCTCCGATTGGCCATCTTAAAAAAATAGAGATCTTTATCGATGAAGACTTGCTTCAATATGAAGAAATATGGGCTGCCGCCGGCAGTCCTCATGCCGTATTCAAGCTCACCCCTTCGGACCTTGTTAAGATGACAGAGGGACGCATTGTATCCATTAAATGAGTGGGGATAAAAAGGGTTCAAGAGTGCGAGGATTCGAGGAGCCAAGGGCCATCATTTAAAAGGAGGAGAGTCATGGAATTCAAGACGGAACGAATCGATATCCCGGAGGGCTGTAATGTCATTTTCGGACAGACACACTTTATCAAGACCGTTGAGGATCTCTTTGAGATCCTGGTCGGAGCTGTTCCCAATATTAAATTCGGAATCGGATTCTGTGAGGCGTCGGGGCATTGCCTGGTCCGGGGAGAGGGAAACGATGAGGCATTGAAAGAGGCTGCCATGAAAAATGCCTTCAGAATCGGCGCCGGACACAGTTTCATCATCTTTCTGAAAGACGCCTTTCCCATTAACATCCTCAATGCGGTCAAGATGTGCCAGGAGGTCTGCACCATCTATTGCGCCACGGCCAATCCTGTGGAGGTGATCCTCGCCCAGTCCGAACAGGGAAGAGGGGTCCTGGGTGTCATTGATGGCTCCTCGCCCAAAGGAATGGAAAAAGAGGACGGTGTGGCCTGGCGTAAGGAACTCTTGAGAAAATTTAAATATAAATTAGGATAAATCCACCTGGGTTTTTGTTTTAGCACCCATGTGCGTCCCCCTGTCGTTCCTGCCGGATGAAAAGGGGTAGCAAGCGGTTCTTGATTACGGAAGAAGAGTTTTGATGAGGGCGATGATGATTCCCCGGAGAAGGGCGATCAGGGGGTTCAGAAGTCCGAGGAAGAGCAGGCCGATGATGATGAAAAATCCGTAGGGCTCGATTCGGGCCAGAAAGTAACGGATTTCGGCCGGGGCGAACCCCATCAGGATTTTTGAGCCATCCAGGGGAGGAACGGGAATGAGATTGAGGGCCGCCAGTGTGATATTGATATGGGCAAGCGTGTAAACAATGACCGCTCCCATTCCAAACGGAGGCAAGGCCAGGAGTCTGTAGACAAGCAGGGCTCCAAAAGCGAGGACGAGATTGGCAAGGATTCCGGCTGAAGACACAAAGATGAGCCCTTTTCGCCGGTTGGGGATATTGTTGAGATTGACCGGAACGGGTTTTGCCCAACCGAATCCCGCGAGAAAGAGCATGAGGGTCCCGATGGGGTCGAGATGCTTGAGCGGATTGAGGCTTAACCTGCCCATCCATTTCGCCGTGGGATCGCCCATCCGGTTTGCCACCCACCCGTGGGCCACTTCATGGATGACCACCGAATAGAGAAGCGGAATGACGAGGACGAAAAACGCGACCGGGTCATTCATCAGAAGTTTAAAAAGTCCCATTTATTCTCTTTCCCTTTCTCCAGGTGACACCCCGCATGGGTGACTTTTTTTGCTAAAAAGTTGCCCTGTTCTCATAACCCAAATGCTTTTCCACTTCAACCCTTCTCTCCCTCAAATTTCAAATGGTACCTCTCCTTTTTCTCAAAAAGCGGTATGAGCATGAATTTAAAATGGAACCCAACCGGAAGATAGGGCAAGCCATTGCCGCGGATATCCTCGAAGAGAAGAAATTCTGAGACCCATTAACTTTCCTTATGGGTGTAGGTTTTGAGAAAAAAGTCCAGTTGGGCGATCTGGTGATCCGTGAGGGATTCGAATTCTATTCCGCACCGCCTGGGAATCAATTGAATGGTGAGCGAGTCGTATTCGGAAGGTATTTGAAGTGAAATGTCATAGACGATTCTGCAGGGGATTTTGGTGAGCCTGAAATCGTTGATCCACAGGGTCAGCTGTTGCAGGCATTCCTGGTTGAACGTTTCCTTGTAGATATGTTCAAAAGAAAGCCCGCCCAACCCGATGTCTCTGACCTTTCCAATCCTGTTGAATCCGTTCTTGAGCGCTACGAGGGTATTGTCCTCGGCAAAGAACCGGGGATGTTTTCTCCTTTCCTTTCCCATTGAATCATGCCTGCATGAAGATTGAGCGGAGATTGAACATAGACATCCGGATGATTAGGACAAGATTCTATTCTTTTTAACGGTCCGTGTCAATAATAAAACATAATACCTGAATTTTGCGTCAGCGGAATGGGATATCGGTGAAAAATAGTGGACTAACCATCTGAGAGCCTCTATATTCTTGGGTTAGGGAAAGTAACAAAGAAACCAAGAATAAACGTGGAGGTAACTCAAATGG
>JAGVBT010000119.1 GCA_020059605.1 Deltaproteobacteria bacterium | reverse complement strand
TTTCACTGTGCTGGTGGACTTTGAGAGAACCCCTTATCCGGTCGATGCGTCGAGGGAGTTTTGTGCAAAGCCCATGGGCTGGACCTTGAGACCCTGAATGAGAAAGCACAAGGCAGAAGCAGAAAGCGGATTTCATACATTGGACGATTAGCGAATCAACATCGCAAAAAGAGGGTCGATCTTTTGCAGCTTGTTTCACTGCAGAACCAGATGGAGCAGCAAGGGAGGGATTACCCCTCTTATAACCCCCCTCTATTCCCCCCTTAACTTAAGTCGTTGCGACTCGAAACCGAGGGGGGAATAGAGGGGGGTTACGGGAGATTTTCCAATGTACATGTGCATTCAATTATGAGACTGTAAATAAAAACGAGGAGGCAACAAAATGAAAAGGTTACTTTTTGGGACAATGCTTTTGGCGCTGGTAGTGGTCGTTCCTATTCCAACGATGGCAAGGGTAGATATACGCGTTAGTATCCCTCTGCCGCCGCCCATTGTATTTGCCGCGCCACCAGAGTTAATAGTGATACCTGAGACCTATGTCTACGTTGCTCCTGACATTGATGTAGACTTCTATTTCTGGAATGGTTGGTGGTGGCGTTTTTGGGAAGGTCGCTGGTATCGCTCACGTTATTATAACCGGGGCTGGGGTTATTATAGCAATGTTCCAAGTTTTTATTTTGATATAGACCCGGGTTGGAGAGGATACTACAGAGACCGTAATTGGTACGGACACCGGTGGGACTATGAACGGATTCCTCACCACCGGCTTCAAAAGAGCTGGAGCAGTTGGGAAAAGAACAGATATTGGGAAAGGCAAAAAACCTGGGGCGTCGAGAGCTATCGACCTCGACCACAACCCCAGAGACAGGAACTAAGACAGCAAAGGCAGCAGCAATATCAACAGAGGCCCGAGGTTCAGCGGCATCAGCAACAGAGACAACAGCAACAAAAACAACCCCAGGTTCGGAAACCTCAAGGTCAACAACAAAGACAACCCCAGGTTCAACAACCGAGACAACAACCTCAGGAGAGAGTTCAGCAGCCGCAAAGAAAAGAGCAAAGACCTCAGGTTCAGCAACCACAACGCTCTCGGCCTCGAGGAAAACCTGAAGGAATGGATGCAGAACATAGGAGATAGACCGAAAACCGACAGGAGGAATACCATGAAATCCAGCACAAAGGACAAGGCGGAAGGCAAGTTTCACAAAGTGAAGGGTAAGATCAAGGAGATCGCCGGGAAAGTCAGCATGAATCCCGATTTGGAAGCTGAGGGCAAAGACGAAAAGAAGACCGGCAAAATACAGGAAAAGATCGGTGAGATCAAGAAAATCGTGGGGAAGTAGAGCGGGGTATTATGCGCCGGCATGCCCTTGAGCCCGTTGCCGCGGTTGGATTAGACGTTCATACCATTAGCCCTTGAGGTAGAAGAATATATGCCATCCGACTGGGAAAAAGAACCCATAGAAAATTTAAAAAATAAGTTTCGTTCCTTCTTCGGTCCCCGGGATCCCCAGAAAAAGAAGGATGCCTTGCCCCCTAAGGCTCATTTCAGTATCTGGTATTTCCTGATCGCCTTCCTTTTATTTACCTACCTGCAACAACACTATTTTTCTCGAAAAGTGGAGACGATTCCTTACGGCCAGTTTAAACAAGCCCTAATCGAAGGCAACGTGGGTAAATTGACCATTGGCCCGGAAAACATCACCGGAACGCTCACGGGAAAAGAAAAGGAGACGGGCCAGCAGTTCATTACCATTCGGGTGGATGATCCCAGCCTGGTGAAAGAACTGGATGAACACAAGATCGATTATTCCGGGCGCTATGAGAGTAAATTCCTGAGCAGTCTTCTCTCCTGGATTCTTCCCATCGGCATTATGCTCCTGATCTGGCGGTATGCCATAAAAAAGATGGGGCCGGGGATGGGGGTCATGTCTTTTAGCAAGAGCAAAGCCAAACTCTTTGCAGAGAGCGAGACCAGGGTCACTTTCGCCGATGTCGCCGGAATCGATGAGGCCAAAGAAGAGCTCCATGAGGTGGTGGAATTTTTAAGGAACCCCGGAAAATTCCAAAAACTGGGGGGAAGGATTCCCAAAGGGGTGCTTCTGGTGGGCCCACCGGGGACCGGCAAAACGCTTCTGGCCAAGGCTGTGGCCGGAGAGGCAAAGGTGCCTTTCTTCAGCATCAGCGGATCTGAGTTTGTGGAGATGTTCGTCGGCGTGGGAGCAGCACGCGTTCGCGATCTTTTCTCTCAGGCTACTCGCCAGGCCCCCTGCATCATCTTCATCGATGAGCTGGACGCGTTAGGGAAAGCCCGGCGAATGAATGTCATGGGCGGTCACGACGAACAAGAACAAACGCTCAACCAGCTCCTGGTGGAGATGGATGGATTCGAAACGAATAAAGGGGTCATCATTATGGCCGCCACCAACCGGCCGGAAATTCTCGATCCTGCCTTGTTACGGCCGGGGCGGTTTGACCGGCAAGTCCTGGTGGACCGCCCGGATATCAACGGGCGGGAAGCCATCCTGAAAATTCATTCCAGGAATGTTCTTTTTGGTCCTGATGTGGATCTCCGAAAGATCGCCGGACGCACCCCGGGCTTTGTGGGAGCTGACCTGGCCAACCTCGTTAATGAGGCCGCCTTGTTGGCCGCACGGAAAGATAAGGAAAGTGTAGATTCGACGGATTTTGACGAAGCCGTTGACCGGGTGGTCGGGGGTCTGCAGAAAAAGAACCGGGTGATGAATCCGAAGGAGAAAGAAATTGTTGCCTTTCATGAATCCGGGCATGCGATTGTGGCTGAATCCGTGGAACATGCCGATCCGGTGCACAAAATTTCCATTATTCCCCGGGGGATTGCGGCGCTCGGATATACCCAGCAGCAACCCACGGAGGACCGCTATTTAATGACTCGCTCGGAGCTGCTGGACCGGCTCGCGGTTCTTTTAGGAGGCAGGGTAGCAGAGGAGCAAGTCTTCGGAGAAATTTCCACGGGGGCTCAAAACGACTTGCAGCGCGCCACAGACATTGCCCGGTCCATGGTCACGGAATATGGCATGAGCGATCTACTGGGACTGGTGACCTATGAACACGCCCGTCAGCCGATGTTCGTCCCGCAAAGTTTTGCCCCCGGTAAAACCTACAGTGAAACGAGGGCAACCCAGATTGATGAAGAAATCTCCCGGGTCATCGAGCAAGCCCATGAAAGGGTGCGAGGAATCCTGTCCGCTCACCGGAATGTTTTAGATGACTTGGCCCGCCTCCTATCCCAGGAGGAAATTGTGCAGGGGGAGACGCTTAGGAAGATGCTGGGCAAAACCCCTCCGGAGACTTTACCGGCGACACAGGTATCGTTAAAGTCAATCAGCCCGACGGGCCCGCTTATCGGAGTTCCTCAGGAGAAGGCCCGGATAGAAGAAGGATGACATGATGAGGTTTTTGGAATTAAGGGCAGCGCTAAGAAGGATGTTAGGGCCTGCCCCGGAGAGATCTTTTCCTTACACCTGGAAATCAACAACAATCGGGAGGTGATCGGAGGCAACGAGCGCCCCGCGGCTGCGATGCACCACCACCTTCACCACATCCAGCGCCCCATCAAAGTAGATGTGATCGAGGTGCACCAGTGGAAAAAAACCCGGATAGGTCCGTGACTTTCCGAGCAGAGGACGGACGGGAATGCTGTTGAAATGATCTTTCATCAGACGCGAAGTAAGTCCCGACATCCATTCATTGAAATCCCCCAGGACTATCCGGGGTCCAGCCCGGCCTGCAGGCTTCAAGATTCCTGAATCAAAAAGCTTTCGGGCCTGATAGTGTCGCTCTCTGTAGGAGGTACCGAGGTGAAGGTTATAGACATGGAGTACTCGGTTGGATGCAATCTGAAGATCCGTTCGGAGGCAGCCCCTCGGCTCACGTCCGGGTCGAGTGAGGTCATAGTTATGAGTGTGAATAAGAGGAAACCGGCTCAAGGTTACATTTCCGTATGCGCCTCCTCGAAGCCGGCGGTTCTCACCGATCCGGTAATGAAACCCCATCTCGCGAGCGATGAAACGCGCCTGATGATCTTTTGGTTTTTTCCTTTCAATGCTGAGCACTTCTTGGAGGGCGATGATATCTCCATCGATCTCCCGAAGAACCTCCACAATTCGCCCGATCTGAACCCTTTGATCAAGACCGCGTCCCTTATGGATGTTGTAGGTTGCGACTCTTAGCAGGTGCATTGGAATTCTTGCGGATGGATATTCGCTAATTGCCTATTTCGAATCCGGTCCATCCTCTTCCTTTTTTTTCTTCTTGAAAAGCCGATAGGTCCGGATGAGGAGCGATAGACCAAGCCAGCCCGATAGAAGAGCAACAGGGATCGTCACTGCCCGGGGGAGCAGGAGACTTGTCAGGGCAAATAGAAGCAGTAAAAGACCGCCTATCCCGGTGATCCTGGCTTCGGCAGGACCGAGAATCCGATGGTTGGTGATGGCAGCCCCGACGACATTGGTGAGCCGAACGGCACTCGCCCCAGCACGGCTTACGCTGCCTCCACCGATCTTTCTCCCACGGAGTGGTCGCCTTGGCCGACTTGCAGCGAGATTGACTCGATGGCGTTTGCTCAGAACAACCTCTGTCGCATGGTTCAGGTCTTCGAGGTACATTTCCTCCATCTCCAGAGCGAATGTCTCATCCTCGACCGCAACATCAAGTTCGTAGTTTCCGAACCAGCTCGAGATGTTCAGATTGGTCGATCCCACTCTCGCCCAACGACCGTCGGCAACAGCCGTCTTGGCATGGATCATGGGCCCGTTCCATTCAAAGACGCGAACGCCCCCCTCGAGTAAGGGCCGGTAGCCGGATCTCGATAGCTCACGCAGGATGGGGATGTCCGTTGATCCAGGCACAAGAAGCCGGACGTCCACTCCCCCTTTGACCGCTGCCCGCAGGGCCTGCACGTAGGAGGATGCCGCCACGAAATACGCATCAGTCATCCAGAGCGATCGATGCGCAATCGCGGCGATGAGCTGATCGAGGCGGTAAAGGCCGGCCGTGTTGGGAATCGTCGGGATCACGCGCAGGGCGGCATCTCCTGCTGCCGGAATGGCATCCCGCTCAAAAATCTCATCCGCGGGCAACGGGTCCCCTGTAACCGCCCAGATGTTTCTGAAAGACTCCTCTATGTCGGCAACGGCGGGGCCGTGAACCTCGATCCCGGTGTCCCGCCAGGGAGGAATGTTGCGGTCCGGGTAGCCCACCCACATTCGACCTACGCAAAGACCCGTGACGAAGGCGACCTTCCCATCGACTCCGATCATCTTGCGGTGATCACGGCTGACCCAGTTCAGGGGGCTGTCGAGCCGCGGGGGATTGAAACAGCGTACTTCGGCGCCGGCTTCTTTCAGCTTCCGCCAGAAGCGACGTGACGTTTTCCCCAGGGACCCCATCCAATCGTAGAGAATGCGGACCTTTACTCCCTCACGGGCTTTGTTCGCAAGAACTTCTGCGAACTGCCAGCCGATATCATCTTCATGGATGACATAGCTCTCGAAATGGATCGTTTTCCGTGCGGTACGCAAAGTGTCCAGCCATGCGGGATAATTTTCGGCGGCGTCTTTCAGGAGAGAAACACGGTTGCCACAGGTCAGAGAGGCTCCCGTGGTCCTTGAGAAGGCCTGTTCGGCTAAAAAACGAATGGAAACGCTTTTGTCCTGAATACCTGGTGTCAAGCAGAACTGATTCACATTTTTACCTTATCACAGGAGAAACCGGCTTCCATTGAAGCCTTCTTATCCACTTCCTTTTTTCAAATCGACCTTGGAGGAAATCGGATCGATCGCAATTATTTCAGCCTCCCTCTTGGCTACGCCTTTTTCAAGTTTATCTCACTTTTCCCCTTTTTAATTCTCTGACAAAACATGCGGACAGTCAATAGCCTAATCACAGTAGTTTCCTATCGAACAGGCCGTATTTCTCCGGCCTGATAGGAGTCAGGAAGACATTTCATTATCTGAAACAAGGGACATTTCGTTTTATCTTCGGATAAGTTTCGGCTTGCAGTCTCTGGTTGCTTTCATTTTGCTGCCTGGTTTTCCTCAAAGTATCCCTCAATATATTGAGGTTCCACCAAATATTGAGGTCAAACCAATCGGTGCATACTTCTCCACTGTTCCCTCCTGTTAATCTAATCCCCTGTTATCCAAGGATGATTCCAAACTTCTGATTTTTTGTGGTTGTTGGCAAGCCATTTGCTTTTACTGTTTTCATGATTCTTCTCATCATACGAATGAAGGTCCTTTCTGAGAAGCGCACGGAGCTGTAACAGACGATTGCTTGACTGATCGGCTCCATACGAACGGAGAAGGGATGAAAGCGCTGCGACTTTTATCAGAGTATTGAGGATGAAAATAAGCTCTTTCTTCTTGAAGAATGGGGTTCCCAGGAAACCCTAAAAACCACCTGAAGTCAGGGCGTTTTAGGGTACGCCGGGGGGCGATGAACCTTCTTATTTGGGGATGGAAATGTTTGATCTGTGGGGAGATTGTTGACCCGGTCATTCTGGAGAATCGGCAATTATTGAGAACGGGGGAGGGGATAACCCTCCCTTGGGCGACGATAAGGTAAAAAAGATATGGGTAAAGCTTTTGGTATAGAAAGATACAATGGTCTTCTATCCCGGGAGTCATACCTCAGGGAGATTAACCAGGTGCCCCTCCTGACGCGGGAAGAAGAATACGAACTTTCCGCACGATACCGGAAGTATAATGACCGGGAAGCAGCA
>JAGVBT010000137.1 GCA_020059605.1 Deltaproteobacteria bacterium | reverse complement strand
TGCTGCTTCCCGGTCATTATACTTCCGGTATCGTGCGGAAAGTTCGTATTCTTCTTCCCGCGTCAGGAGGGGCACCTGGTTAATCTCCCTGAGGTATGATTCCCGGGATAGAAGACCATTGTATCTTTCTGGATCGAAAGCCTTGCCCATATCTTATTACCTCATCCTCGCCCTTCGGACGTTTGTCCCCTGACCCGCTTGCATCAATTGCCGATTCTCCAGAATGACCGGGTCAACAATCTCCCCACAGATCAAACATTTCCATCCCCAAAACTGTTCATGGGGACCGTAAAATTTGTCATAGATCATGACACCCCTGCAGCGATGACATTTCATAAAAAGCAATTTATCCATTAAATCTCCTCCATTCCTGCCGATTTGGAAACGGTGTGGAACGTCATTTCATATGGCTCTTTAAGAAGGTTCATCGCCCCCCGGAGTACCCTAAAACGCCCTGACTTCAGGTATTTCTTAAGGTTCTCCTGGGTATCCCATTCCTCAAGAAGCAAGAGCTCATTTTCATCCTCCATACTCTGGCAAAAGTCGCAACGCTTACATCCCTTCTCCGTCCCTATGGAGCCGATCAGTAAAGCAATGGTCTGTGAAAGCTCCATACGCTTATCAGAAGGGGTATTCATTCGTATGATGACAAGGATCATAAAAATAGGAATTGCAAATGGCCTGCCAACAACCTGGAAAAATCAAAGGTTTGGAATCATCCTTTAGTAACAGAGGGTTAGATTGACAGGAGAGAACGGCAGGAAAGTATAAAATGATCTGGTTGCCCTCAATATTTGGTGGAACCTCAATATATTGAGGGATACTTCGAAGGGAAGTGGCCAGTCTAATCCGGTTCTATTGTCTCGGGCCGGACTATCCCGATCTTATGCATCCTCGCTCTCAAGGTGCTCGGATGGAGGCCCAGAATCGCTGCGACCCCGTCCTTTCCCTCGATGCGCCATTGGGTCTCTGAAAGGGTCTTAAGGATCTGGCTCTGTTTGGATGTGTTGAACTGCCCGGGGTCGCCCGTCTTACGTTGAGCAAAGAGACGATGGGAGCATTTGACCTCATCACTGAGCCGAGGATAGGGTGAGTGTCATGATGGCACACTCCTGCCCATCGACAATGACTCTGTCACCGTTACAAACGTAACTTTTCATAAGGCGAATGTTCGATGATGAGTCAACGGTACAGTTTTGCAGTTTGACCTGTGCGATAGGCGAATTCTGGTTATAAAAAGTAATGGTTTCATTATCCTGGACCTTGAAACCAGTCATGCGCCCAAAATCCGCACAATCGGATGCAGCCAGATTAGGAAAAAACAACAGCATCGAAAAGCTCAGGATGACTCCTACCCTCTTCATCATAATAATCTCCTTTCCTATGGAAATTGCACGTGCTGCCTTCTAACACAACGCCTGTTGGCCCCACAAAGGCAGCACTCGTCGAATTTTCCCCTCCCTTCAGATGCGTGCGGCGGGTATTCTCACCTCGACCGAGTGTTCCTGATGGTCGTCAACGAGGGGAATCGATTTGTCGTGTCGTTCAATGCCGTCAACGGTGACACTCGTCCCGCCATTGCCGTCGCGCGTTTGCAGGACATCGATCCGGTAGAGGGTCTCCCGATACCGGTAGTGCACCTTGAACACCTTCCAATCCGCAGGGAGGCAAGGCGTGAACCACAGCTTGTCCACTTCAAGCCTCAGCCCCAGGAGTGATTCCAGGATGAGCCGGTACATCCATCCGGCCGAGCCCGTGTACCACGTCAATCCACCGCGTCCGGTGTGCGGCGAGAGCGCATAGACGTCGGCTGCAATCTGGTCGCTGCTGAACAGTTCCGATCGCAGCGGCGGTTCGCCGCCGGCGTACTTTTGTGCGAAGCCGTTTCCTCGAAGACGGGCCATCAAACGCAGCAGGCTTCCGCGAACGGTCTTTTTGCTCACCTTCAAGTGTGAGGTCTCCTTCTTACGTTAGCGGACATCCTATTTTTTCTCCTCCCTATTTTGTCTGCAAATGGTTGTCTATATGTTGGATAAGATCGGAGACGTAGTCCATGTAATTGTCTCCCCGCTCTTTATCAATCTGGTTGACGAAGAAGTGTCCCCTTCCGTTCTTGGAATTCATCCCGTCCGGGATGACAATGATCATCTTTTGAATTTCTTGTGTCAGGATCAACGTGTCCAGGGCTGCCCGAACGTACGTGTTGGCGAGGCCCGGAATCGACATGTTGTACCCGCCCAGGAGATAGAGAACGGGATAATAGGTCGATCTGCTTTCCTTGTATCCCGGTGGGAGATAGATTCCAAACTTCATCCTCCTTTTAAGCGAAGGACTATAGAAGGAAGTCACTCCCATTTTGCTGGAGTACCGGTACATCTCGTAAGGGTTCGTTCCATATTCTCCGCCAGGGAAGTGGTCTGAGACAAAGGCAAAGAGGGTAGTAAAACGATTGGCCACAACAATAGCCCCTTTGACTCCCCTTTTGGCCTGGCTAAAACTTTTGCCGATATTCTCCTTATCGAATCCAACGTGGCCCCCTTCATATTTCACATAAACCCTTTTTTGATCAAAATGGGAGACCCGGGGAAAACTATCTGGAAAACCATCTTCGATCTGCACATTGAGCCCTCGATCTTTCAGGACTTTAACGAAGTTGTCGGCATGAATATCAAACTGAAACTCATCTTCATTCCCAGCATCGAGATAGAAATTCAAACCCTGAAGAGTTGATAAATCCATGGTTTCAGCATAGGTCAATGGATCCTGGGCCATATAATTGAGATGGTTGGGATTGAAAGAAAACAATCCATCCCCTTCTCCGAAGTCTCCCGTACCGGAGACCCCATCGAGCCCCACATCCAAAAATTCGCCAGGATCAACCATCCCGTTTCCATTGAGATCCGTAAAAGGTTCATGAAACTGTCTGACGATGGGTTCGCCACGATCTCTTTTCTCATTTCCGTTGAGATCGACCGCCAGAAGCACCTCGACCCAGTCATTGGCAAAAGGATCTCCATAGGTGATAACTGCCAAACTCCCATCCGGATTGAATTCTCCGTCCTTAAAATTGAGAAGGGTTGTTGGTTGTCTTGCATTTTCAGCGGTGATCCCTGGGGGAAAATAGGTAGAGAGAGGATTATAATAGACAGGGTTTCCAAAACTGATGGCCAGATCCTTAACCATGTCTATTGCCGTATCCCGGTTTGGATAGACATCGGGGTTGTCATAATTTCCGAGCATATCCACTTTAATGAACTTAAGGAGGTAGGCCATATCCAGGGGGCCTCCGAGGCAGGCCATGGTTTTGAAGGTATCCGGGTGACTCATCCCGATGTTCATCGCCCCATAGCCACCCATAGAAACCCCTGCAATCGCCCTATACTGAGGGCTGCCTTTTCCTACCTTTGTCGGAGTAGAGGTGCCCTGGGATGCGGATGATTGCACGTTGATTAAGAACAGAAGACTCACAAGGACTGCCGGTAACATGAACATGATCCGTTTTTTCATACGATCCTCCATTTCAAGCAATCAAATTGGGCCTTGGAATTTGAAATTCACAGGGGATGCCTGTTTGGCAAAGGATCCGCCTGAGAGAAAGGAAGGGAGGAGCATTGCTCCTCCCCCCAACTACTTCTGACATCTAATCAGACAGAATTGAGATGATCATTTCCTATCGATCATAAATTCGCGTGCCAATCAGCGGATCAACCCGAGGATGCCAAAGATGATGAGATAGATGGCAACGATATAACTCAATAGTCTCGGGACAAGGAGAATCAAGATCCCCGCGATGAGAGCAATCACTGGCTGTGGCGTTATATTGATTTGCATGGCATTTACCCTCTTTTCTAAGCTCTCGTGATGAGCCGAGAGTCTCCCAATTCATGGACTGCGATGAGGTTGCCTATCCCTTTTACCAAACCCTGTTTATATCCCTTTCAAGTGA
>JAGVBT010000140.1 GCA_020059605.1 Deltaproteobacteria bacterium | reverse complement strand
ATTTTATACAAACAACGATTTCCCATCACCTAAAAGACCCGCATTCTAAATCTTTGGAGCCTGACTGCCTCTCCCCCTTTGCCTGCTATTACGACACAGCCTCCGAAGGGGAGAGGGGAAGGGTGAGGGGTGATCAAGTTGGTTGTAAAAATGAATATTGCGCTTGTACTAAATCCGTATAAAAAAGTCAATAAATTAAACAGGGTTGACAAGGAATGGCAAAAAAGATAGGCTTGGTTTATCGTTTTTTGTTAAGCGCATTATAAGTTTGGAGGAGGCCAGATGAGCCGGACAGGGATTGTGAAGGACCATCGTTACCTGGACCATGTGATGGACCCCGGGCACCCGGAAAGTCCGGAGCGGTTAAGGGTCCTCTACGGGATGCTCGAAGAGCCCGAAATGAAAGGGGTTTTTCAAGAGGTTTCACCCAGGCCCGCTACCCGCAAGGAGCTGGAGACGATTCATACTCCCTCCTATATCGATCTTGTCGAAAAAACGGCGGGCAAACCTCACTACCGCCTCGATATGGATACCTCCACCTGCGCCAAATCGTATGATACAGCCCTCCTGGCTGCAGGGGGTCTCCTGGAGTTGATCAAGGCCCTTATGGAAGGGAAACTGGATAACGGTTTTGCCTTGGTCAGGCCTCCGGGTCACCATGCGGAAGCGGACCGGGCCATGGGATTCTGTCTCTTCAACAATGTCGCCGTCGGGGCAAGGTTCGCGATCCAGAATTTCTCTCTGGAGAGGGTCCTGATTGTCGACTGGGATGTCCATCACGGAAACGGAACTCAGAATTCATTCTACGAAGACCCGAAGGTTCTCTACTTCTCCACCCATCGTTACGGTTTCTTCTATCCCGGCACAGGATCGGTCAATGAACTGGGCAAGGGGAAAGGATTGGGGTTTACGGTAAACGTTCCCCTCTCGACAGGAGCAGGCGACTCCGAATATGGAAATATCTTTGAGAAGTTCCTCAAACCCATCGCCCTGGAATACCGACCCCAGCTGATCCTTGTCTCTGCAGGGTTCGATATCCATAGCGATGATCCTCTGGGCGGGATGGAGGTCACGGAGAAAGGATTTGCGAGAATGACCCGCGTCTTGATGGAGGTAGCGGCAGAAACGGCCCAGGGAAAACTGGCCATCACCCTTGAAGGCGGTTATGATGTCTCCGGGCAGGGACGGTCGGTCAAAAGCGTATTAAAGGAGCTCGCCGGGGTCTCCCCGCTTGATCATAAGGAGTTGCTTGAAAAGGAGAAGGCTGATGCTTCTCGCATCGAACGGGTTCTCCTTCAATTGAAGGAGATTCAGAGATCTTACTGGAAGACCCTTTAATGCCAATCCAAATTGCAACTTTTTAAATCGTTATTAATTTTTCATTGAGGCGTCACTTGCGTCCCTGCCGTATTGACCATCTCCTTCAGCTCCTTCCCGACCTTGAAGAAAGGGAGCTTCTTGGGAGGAACTTCAACGATCTCTCCCGTTTTGGGGTTCCGGCCCTTGTAACCTCCGTAATTCCTCACCATAAAGCTGCCGAATCCCCGGATCTCGATCCGCTCCCCCTTCTGAAGGCTTTCTTTCATTCCTTCGAAGAGAGTGTCAACGATCACCTTGGCTACCTTCTGCGTCACATTCGTCTGCTCTGAAACCTTGTTGATGAGTTCGGCCTTGTTCATAATTCCTCCCTCCATAGGCTAATGGTCGGCGGCGGTATTTCACCGATCCAAAAAATGAAATTTAGATTGAATCTTGTTCAATCTGACCTTTTTGAACGGATTCCTTCCACCAGGCTGCTGAATTTCTTCTCAAACCCCATCTTGCTTTTATTTGTGGACCCGGCCACAACCAATTCTCCTCCTGCTTTCCCGGGCACCCTGACCCAGACCCGCTGATGGGAGAAGAAGAAGGAGATGATGAAACCGATGATCATCAGGCTGCATCCAACCCACACAATCCAAACTCCCGGGTCTTTTGTGACCTGAAGCCCCGTATACTCCTTCGTGGCTATCTCTTCAAGGGTGAGAAAAAAATCACCCTCTCTCTTCTCGTCAAATTGGGGATGCTCCTTCAAGAGCCATAAAGCCCTTGGAGGTTGATCGGGTTTAAGAAGAGCCACCTGAACCCCTTCTCCGAAGTTATGGACCTGAGGGGCATATCTCAGGATCCGGATAAGGGCCTGGGAATCCGGAACAGAAACGGTCTCGCCCTCAAGACCCTTCAATAGCGTCTTTTCCTTTCTATTTTTCCCTTGAACGCCGAGGGTAACCTCGTGGATCGCGCCGTAACTCGATTGGTAAAAGGCTAACCCTTTATAATGGAGGGGGTGATTGACCCTGATCGTCTTATTCAAAACCTCTTTTCCGTTTTTAAGGATTGTAAGGTCGCTCGAATACTCCTTCACATGTTTTTCCGGCCGATCGAGATCGTAAAAGGTGACGCTGAAATCATCGCAACGAATTGAAAAATCGATGGGTTTCAGGATTTCCTTGTCCTTCACTCTCAGGGCGATTTGATTCACTGTTTCGCCTTCCAGGATATTGACAAATCCCCTGAACCCAAAGAGGGAACCTGCCAGCCCCCCGATGAGAATGATGAGAATGCTTAAATGGGTGATGTAAGCCCCCAGCCTGGAGAACCTGCCTTTTTCCGAATAGAAGGTGACGGAGGAATCCCCCTCGATGCGCTGGGGGGACTTAAACCACTTCTTCAGTTGTGATCGAACCTTATCCTCTTTTGCCTCCGTGGACCCGGGGAGAGGGATACGTTCCACATACGGAAGGGCTTTGAGCCCGGAATCTTTCAACTCTTTTGTCCCGGAATCACGGGAGATCTGTCTCCATGCCCCTGGAAATCGATGGATAGAACACGCGATCAAATTGACCACAAGAAGCAGGAGAATGGCGCTGAACCACCAGGAGTGATACATGTCAAAGAGGTTAAAGAAGTCCAGCACATTATAGAGGGAACCGCCATATCGCTGAATATATTCTGCGCTCGGCGCATTCTGTTTAATGAGCGTGCCGATAATGGAAACGATGGCGAGCAGAATGAGAAGAAAGATGGTCAGTTTTACCGACCGGAAAAAATCGAAGATGATATCAAAAACCCCTTTTTCTTTACGGTCCATAGTGACCCCGGAAGTCCATCTATTTTTTAAAAACGAACGCATACAGACCCGCCCGCCGTAGGTTAAATTATCAAAGGCAGGCAAGTATTTGAAATTTTTAACATATACCGTTACCCACTGTCAAGCAAAAAGGGGTAATCCTTTTTAGGACTACCCCTTTTTTGTTCAAATACGTTTCAGCCTATTTCTTTGCCTTCACATGGCACTGGGTGCAACCGGCTGGTCCGGTGGGTTTAGCAGCCTTCTTTAGATCATCATGGCATCCTTTGCAGCTCTTGTGGTAAGCGTCCTTTGCAGAGGAGGTCTTTCCCTCGGCCTTGGCTTTGTGGCAGTCTTTGCAGAGTTTGCCCGTGGTCTCCCCCTTCTTCCAGGTGTGGTGGCACTTTAAACAGTCGACCTTATAATTGTCAATATGCTTCTTGTGGGTGAAGGTCACCTTGCCGTAAGGCACTTCATAGGTGACCACATCCTTTGCAAAAACGCCACTGACCATCAGGAGGGAAAGCATAAACCCGACCAGAACCCCGATGCTGATTAAGCCCTTCTTCATCCTTTTTTCACCCCCTTTCTTTTCAATTCATTAGACGCCGAAAGTCTAACAGATATTCAGGTTTTGTCAAGAAAATTTTTTAAAAATCTGGAACCGATTTCTTTCCCTTCGACCTATGTGTAAATCCGCATTCCCCACATTCTAAACCTCTATTTAAATCCTTCCGGGTTTCGTACGACCTGCACGGCATAGTTAGGTTTAAGCCGGTCGGCAAAATACCTCAAACTGGGATCAGTTCGCGTGCCGTCAGCAAGAGTGAGATAGCACATAACATATTTATATCATCCTATAAAATTGTCATGACATTTTTATAGGATGATATAAACACAGGAATGGAAACGTTTGACCCACATAGAATCTTCTTGATTCTCCTTCGGCAACTGATATACCATTGGTTCGGACTTTGGCTTGTGGGGTTTTCTGTGCAATAGTAGAGGAAAAATATTGACAAGACAAAGTAAACAATTTAAAATAATTTTGTTTATCTAAGTAAACAATATGATGAATCAAGAATTGCTTCTTCAGATCATTGCTGAATGGTTGCACGACACAAACCTTCCCTCGCCTGTGCCTCGGGAGAGCCCGGTCATTTCGCTTGAGTCGCTTTCAACGATTCTCGCGATTGTGGGCCCCCGCCGGGCGGGAAAGACGTTTTTCATGTTAAAGCTGATCCGCAATCTGCTCGATTCTGGCCATGCAAATCAAGAAGAAATTTTATTCGTGGATTTCGAAGACTACAGGCTCAAAGGCTTTGCGTCTGCCGACATGGACGGCCTTTTAGCCGCTTTCCAGCAACTCACCGGCCATGAACCTCGGTTCCTCTTTTTCGACGAGGTCCAGCATCTTCCGGAATGGAGCCGTGTGCTCCGAACATTTCACAACCGCCGCAGGTACCGCATCGTGATCGCGGGAAGCAACTCCAGTCTCCTGAGCAGTGAGATCGCAACCGAGTTGCGGGGGCGCTACGAGGAGGTCCTGCTCTTCCCATTCTCTTTCAGGGAGTTCCTCCGTTTTCAAAACCTTCCATACGATAAAGCGCTCCTGCACACGGCTCAGCGGGGTCGCATCATGGCCGCTTTTGACGATTACCTCAGGTTTGGGGGGTTTCCAGAAACCTTCTTGCGCGATAGCGTCGCTGAAAAGCGGAAGCTGCTTCAAAACTACTACACCACCCTTTTCTACAAGGATATTCTTGAGCGTTACAACATCAAGGCCCGTGCCATCCTGGATCAAATGATGATGGCTCTCTTGAATGGGGCATCGGAGCTTTTCTCGATCTCCACTTTCGAAAAACAGCTTAAGGCCGCATCCTTTGCCGGTAGCAAGCGGACCATCGCCAACTACCTGCATTTTCTTGAGGAGGCTTTCTTCTTAATTACCAATGAAAAATTTTCGTATTCGGCCCGAAAACGAATGATGAATCCTCTTAAAGTCTATCTGATGGACACGGGGTTTGGCCTTCTTTCAGGGGCCTTCTCGGAAAATCGCGGCAAGTGGCTCGAGAATATGGTGGCCATTGAGCTTTATCGGCAACAGAAGAGAATGTTTTATTTCAAGGAGAACCAGGAGTGCGATTTTGTGGTGCAGGAAGGAGGGCGGCCAGCCGAGGCCTGGCAGGTCTGCTGGGAAGTTACTTCGAAGAACGAGAAGCGAGAATTCAAGGGTCTGCTGGAGGCCATGGACACCCTGAAATTGCGCAGAGGGGGTATTCTGACCCACACCCAGGAGGCCATTCGTTCTTTTGATGGAAAGACCATACGGCTAATTCCGGTTTGGAAATGGCTATTGCTCGGTCCGGAAGGATTGATGGCTCTATAGAGAAACCTCTCGATTTTCTTCCTAAAATTAATATACCATTTGTTCGGACATAGGCTTGTGGGGTTTTCAACAATTCATCTCACCGAGCAGAATGGACATCCGGGACTTTCTTGGCCGCTTCTCCCATGATTTCGAGACTTCGAACCACAGCGTTCACCGTCTTCTTGTCACCAGCAAAGTCCCTGTAATCCATACCTCGGGTGAAGTCCACAACTTCCTGATATCACTGTCCATTCTGGGCCACGCCACGTTGATCATATCCCATATATAGCGGGGACCGTTATTTCTGTTTCAGGGGGAACACGTTGGCCATGTTGGAATCTGCGCTTTTGGGCGACTCCGCCTTCCGTAGTAGATTCGGGGCCACGTTCCAATGTTGTCCGTCATCGGTGATGACGGTAACCGTCTTCCTGTTATAGCGGGTCAACATTCCGAACACGGGCGGACGCCCCCCGGGTTGAAAAGTCACGCGATCGCCAATCTTGAACTCCAGCATTCGGCCATGGGCCCGCATCTGGTTGAGAAACCGAAGCCGCTCCACGATTCTATGATTGAGGTCAACCAGTTCTGCTTCGGTAAGTTCATCAATGTCGATCTTCATGTGACTGCCTCCCCGATTCGAATCCTACGCTATCATGATCCTGTCCGGATCAATCAAGAGACTTCATTCCTTGCGAAAGCAGGAATCCAGAAAAACACTGGATTCCGGGTCAAGCCCGGAATGACAAGCTACACAGGGACTATTTATCGTAATGTATAAACCATTAACTTTAGTGTATTTATGACGCATATACTAAGCCCAACGGATAGACTTATGCTGTTATAGGATTTTGACTGCTTCTAAGATGCGTTCTTTTGTTTCGAGTGGTGTGTTATACTGCCTGGCCTTTTCCACGATCTCCTTGCCCATTAAGGCGGCGCCGAGGGCTCCGGTGATCAGGGGTTCCTCCGGAACTAAAACCTCCTGTTTCAGTTGCCCGGAGAGGGCTTTAATCAGTCCTCTATTTTTTCCCCCTCCGCCGGTCACAATGACGGATGGCTCCACCCTCAGCCGGCTGACCATTCGGACAATCCTGTCTGCAAGCGACTGGTGAATACCCGCAAGAAGATCGGAAACGGACACCCCTTCGGCCAGACTCGATGACACCTCCTGCTGTGCCCAAATAGTGCAGATATTGCTGATCTTTGCAGGATTCCTGCTTTGAAGGGAACGTTCGCCCACCTGATCCAGGGGGACTTCAAGGGTATCGGCAATCACTTCGATGAAACGGCCGCTGCCGGCCGCACACTTGTCATTCATGACGAAATCGACAATCTTTCCCGATGCATCGACCTTGATCCCTTTCACGTCCTGGCCGCCGATATCGATGATCGTCCTGGCTTCCGGGAAGAGATGGACAATCCCCCTGGCATGACAGGTGATTTCCGTGATCTGCTTGTCGGAAAAAGGGACGTTAATTCTACCGTAGCCAGTGGAGACGATAAAGGTGATATCGGAGAAGGAAAGGGAGATCTTTTCCAGCGCCTCTTCCATCACCCGGTTGGCCAGGCGGCGCTGCTCCGGACCTGTGGGTCCGATGATCGATGCGACGATCCCTTGATTCAGGATCACCACTTTTGTCATCGTAGAACCGATATCAATGCCGGCAAAATAAGAAGTCAATGTTTTTAAAATGTCCGGAAATAAAGTCTAACGTTAAGGGTAACGAGGCCCGTATCGTTAATAAAAGGCTATGCCTATCGTCTCGCAAATATTTACAGATAACCGCAACCGGTAACCGAAACGCCTGCCTGCCGGTAGGCAGGGGCTTCGTCACTCTAACCCACTTCTTTCCACTTGAGGAGACCCTCCTGATTCATCAGGCGGCCCTGTTTGCTCGAATCGATTCGAGTGCCCCGACAAAGGCATCGATCTTATTTCTCGTATCGACCTCCGAATAAGAGGTGATATCAATGATATCACTTTCTAAGATGAGGGAGGGAAGCTCTTTGAAAACCTTCTCTTTCTTTCCATCCTTTCCGATCACATGGACAGGAATGGGTTTATAGATTTTGGCTAATTGATGCAACTGCCAGATGAGGCCCACATGCCAGGTCCGGCAGGAGAAGGCTTCATGCATGACCACACCGTCGATCTTGTATTCCTCGATCCAGTTGATCAATCGTTCCACATCCGGCTCAGATCCGGGCCGTTTCCTGGCTTTATCGAACCAGAATGTCCAGTAACCGAGCCACCTCCAGGCCAGGTGCTCGATGGGATCTTTCGTCTCAGGAAGGTCCATATCATGGAGAGGTGCAACCATCCGGTAGGTCGTCTCAACGGGAAAGGACGCTCCTTTGCTATTGAAATAATTAAAATCGCTCAGGGCATACCAGGCGGGCAACCCGCCTCCCCACATGAGCCTGTACTTCTCATTTTCAACCTCGCCTTCTCCTCTGACGATCTTCTCCTCCAGTTCCTTTTTTAGATCGACGAAGAAATCATAAGCCTTCTGGGTTGCCATCATAAAATTAATGGGCACCATGGTGTTCATGGCGTCGCCTGTTCCCATGGGACATGGCACGGCCCGCCGGAGCTTATAGGTTTCGTCGATCAAATTCCAGGTCCGGTCGCTAAGATTCACCAGCTCCCTGAGGCGATCATAATCCATCTTTTTCTTTGTCTGCTCTTCGATAAAGGCCACCAGTCCCCGCAACTGCTTGACGATATATTGATGGTAGTAACTCCAAACGTCACGGTGATCCTGGTTTCTCTGGAAGAGAGGATAGGGAAGGTCGATGTTGTAGATCGGGACATCCGGCATGAATTGCTGGGAGGCCTGGTACCACTTCGATCGCGGATCGCAGAGGATCTGACCGCTTGAAATCATGAAATCAGGCCTGACCTGACCTCCCCAGGGAGCATCGGGGGGCATTCCCCCCAGCTCTTCCCTCCACTGATCGAAACCGATCCCGCAGAGGGCATACGTGCATAAGGAACGGGAGAGGCCAAGCGATTCGGCTCGCTGAAGGAATCGCTCCGCATCCCTCTTTGCGCCGCAGATGCCGGCAAAGTTTTCCGTCCATACCGGCATCACATCGAGAGCCCTGAAGATCTCTTCATGATGACAGACGATGAAGGTATAGGCCACCTTCTGCTTTCCCTCGGCTTTTGCCTGGAGGGTTCCGGTGATAAACTCCTTCACCATGGGGCCGATGGAAGCCGCCGCCTTGGTGGCGGTCATCCTCTTCTTCGGTTTCGCCTCTTTCTGCTCCTCAGCCATGATTAAAACCTCCCTTATTTCAGAATCTACCCTACCTCTGAAAAATCCGAAATCCAAATATCGAAATCCGAAACAAATCCGAATTTCCAAAATCCAAATTTTTTAAACTTTTTTTTGTTTCGAACATTTGAAATTTAGTCATTTGCAATTGTTTCGAGTTTCGGATTTCGTGCTTCGAATTTTAAACCGCCGCAATTAGGAATCAACTTGTCTTAATATCGCACGCAATTCTATTTCTACGGGACAAACGTTACCCGATCATCTCCAAAAAGGCCTGGATCCTGGTTCTCAGTTGACCCATCGTCCCAGCCGAGTAGATATCCTCCAGATGGAGCAGGGGAACATTGAGCGACTGATAGTAGACCTTTCTTGCAGGAACCTCAAAGCCGAAGGGGTCGCAATACTTATAGACATAGAGGATCGCTCCATCCACGTTGAACTCTCTCGCATAGGTTCCGATATCGCCAAAGCGGTTTTCGATGTCCCCTTCAAAGGTGCCTGCTTTGTTGGATCTGTAAGTCTTGGGGCAATTGATCTTGTCTAAGTAACGATGGGCCAGCGCATCGATCGGGTTCCCGTCTGCATCGGCCTTCGGAAAATGATCCCTCGTTCCGTTACAAATGGTATCGGTCACCACGTTTCCCCCCAGCTCTTCCACGAGCTGGATCAACTCAATATTGTCAAGACAGGCCCCGTCAATCAGAATCCGTGGCCCCTTCTTGAGAGGAGAGTTGCCTCTCCCCTTCACCTCGGTAAGCGCCTGATCGAACAGGCTGTTCGATTCTTCAACGGGCAGGCTTGATCCGGCCGTGAGGGTCATCGTCAATTCGGTTCCGGAGATGAGGGGCGGGTCAGTCTTTCTGAACTCATAGAGGGCCCTCACTTTATCCCTGTTTTCATTGTGGACCCGGATGGCCTGGTCCAGGTTCTCTTCGGTGATCGCCTTGCCAGTAAATTTCTCCAGGCTCTTTCTGAAGGTGTTTAACTCCGATCCAAAGAATTCAAGAGACGACTCCTCACAGACAGAGGGAATATTGACAAAGTGGAAATAAGAGAGAGGCAGCCCATAACTCCAGGCGCTGAAGCTTCGCACCATACTATCGCAGCCATGAGGGATCACCATCCCGGAGAGGAATGCATATTTCTCTTTTACGGAAAGATCGAAACAACTCCGGTAATAAGGGCAGACGATCGTCTCAAGAAGCGTGTCTCCCCTGGTAATGGGTTCGTGTATGCTCCCCCTCACCCGAAAGGGGATCGCCCCTGATGCCGTGATGATTTCCAGGGGGACAAAGGAACAGACATAGCCTATGACCTTTTTCCCTTCCCTGTTCAGCTCCTTCGCTCTTTGACCGTAATCGTTATAGTACGTTTCAACCGTGGAGAAGGCCCCGCTTTGTTTTAAACTCATCGAATTTCTCCTTCTTTTTTTGTCAGGGAAGGAATTTCAATTCTTCCCTGAAACTGTGAGAAGTCTAACATTTTATTTCACATCACCATACTTTATTCATCCAACTCTTTCAATCTCACTGTTCTATGCCTTCCAGGGCCATGATAGCCGCCCCCAGGGCCGCAATCATATGGGGATCGGTGGGAACGAGGATATCATGCCTTCTGATCTCCTTGAATGCCCGGACCAGACCTATGTCTCTGGCTCCGCCACCCGTCATGGCAACATCCGGTTCCACACCGATTCTCTCTGCAAGGCTGTTGATCTGGGCGGCAAGGGCCCTGTGCAACCCTGCCAGAAGATCTTCTTTTTTTACTTCCTGGGAGAGCCGTGAGATGGCCTCCGTTTCTGCGAAAACGGCACACCCGGTGTTGAAATCAACCCTTTTTTGAGACGTTAAGGAGAGATCCCCCATCTCCTCCACCCTGACCCGAAGCACCCTGGCAATGACCTGAAGAATCCTCCCGCTTCCTCCCGCACATTTGCCGCTCAACAGAAAATTGTGAACGCTTCCATTCCCATCCGTGCGGAGGACCTTGGTGTAAAGATCCCCCACATCAATGACGGTTCTGACCGTGGGGTGAAGAGAAGAGACGCCCTTTGCAAGGCAGACGATGTCCGGCTTGATCTCATCGGCAAAGAAGACCAGTTTGGATCCATATCCTGTGGCAACGGTCCGGGAAACATCATTCTCTGTTTTCCCGGATTGAGAAAGCAACTCCCCTCTTAACTTCTCGGCGGTAAGTTTGAAATCCCCCCCGGAGGGGCACTCGAAGGAACCCAGTGAGCCCTGACCGCCGAGCGCTATCCCTTTGGACTGAGCCGAGCCGATATCAATCCCTAACACAAAAACCATCTTTCCCTTACTCGCACCCTTTATCTATATAAATAACACAAATCCCAAACCACCTCAATTTAAAGCAGTCACCCCAATGTCAAAGGAAACGGCTCCTGGTCATAAGCTCTCCCTACAGACTGAGTCAGAATAATTTTCAACTTTTGTGACAAAAATTGTCATTCTTTCTGCTCTTCTGAGATGTGTTCCCGGGGTTCAATTTATAAATATCTTTTAATAACAAAACGTTAAAACATAGGGTCAGAATGGCATAAAAAATGCTAATGCATTGTAAAATGCATAACAATCCCAAGGAAATAGAAAACGAAACCGAGTCCTTAGCCTCTTTCCTGACCGATTTTGAGAAAAAGCTTCCCGTATCAAAAGAGGAAAACTTTCAGAATGACGGGAGCATTACGTTCTCCTCCTCTTTTTTGATCGATATGGCCCAATTTATTAAGAACACCCTTGTTTCGATCAATAATGTCAATCGCCTTTCGATAGAGAAGGGCGACGATTTAGAGTTCAAAAAATATTGTGTTCGGAGCGTTTCCCTGGATATTAAGAAGATCGATTCCATCCTCAATACGCTCCTGCATTATATTCACGTGAATATTCCCATCATCAAGAGGAACACCATCCATCTCATACTTGAAGAGATATTGGAAGCTCACGAACATCCCCTCCAGGTTAAAAACATCAGGGTCGTTAAGAACTTTGAAGAAAACCTTCCCGAAACGTTCGTCCATGAGGAACACGTCAAGTTCATCTTCAATTCAATCTTTCAATATGCCATCCTCTCAACCCCTCGAGACGGCATGATCCGTTTTCTGACCAAATCAATTCATCAGAAAGGAACAGGGGAAGATAAAATCATACCGTTAAAAGACAGGAAGTATATCGAAATTTTAATCGTTTTAAGCGATCATGAGCATTCATTGGAACAATCGGAGAAAATCTCCGAGAGTGTCGCTTCCGAGGACGAGAAGACATTCGGCCTCATCCTGCAGCTGATTAAGGAGCTGGTTCAGAGGAGCCAGGGATTGATCGAATTTGAAGTTGACAAAAAAGGACCAAAGACTTTCTTTTCAATACGCCTTCCGGGAGATAGAAGGAAATCCGTGTATTACGAGCCCACCAAACTCTAAGTTTGTGTCGTGGGTCATTTGATTTTAAATGCTTCTTCCATGCCGGCATATTTCTTTCTCAGTTTCGGCTTCTCAATCTTTCCGGTTGGATTGCGGGGAACTTCGCCGAAGAATACCTTGCGGGGTCGCTTATATTTTGGTAACTTTTCACAATATTTTAAGACCTCTTCCTCGGTAATCGTTCTCCCCGGGACAACATCAATAATGACCGTTACCACCTCACCCAACCGTTCGTCCGGGGAACCAATCGCGGCAATATCTTTGACCCCTGCAAGGGTATGAAGGAAATCCTCAATCTCCACCGGGAAAATATTTTCACCTCCCGAGATGATGAGGTCTTTTTTCCGATCGACCAGGAAAATAAAACCATCTTCATCCTCTTTGGCCATGTCCCCTGTGTATAACCATCCGTTTCGAAGGGCTTTGGCCGTCGCCTCCGGGTTTTTATAATACTCCCTCATCACGCCATCCCCGCGGACCACCAGCTCTCCCACGTCTCCTTTTCCGACATCATTTCCTCCCTCATCCACAATGCGGGTTTCCCAGTTAAACCCGGGGAGACCGATCGCTCCGACCTTGTGTTCATTCTCTAACCCAAGATGGACACACCCTGGACCGGTGGATTCGCTCAATCCATAGTTCGTATCATAGGCCATATTGGGGAAGTACTCTTTCCAGTGTTTGACCAAGGAAGGAGGAACAGGCTGCGCCCCGATGTGCATGAGTCTCCATTGACGGAGATCATAATCCTTCAATTTAATCTCTCCGCTGTCCAGCTTTAAGAGAATATCTTGAGCCCATGGGACAAGAAGAAACACAACGGTTGCCTTCTCTTCGCTGATGGCCTGAAGAATCCATTCGGGTGCAACCCCTTTCAGGATGACCGCACGCCCCCCCACAATAAAACTTCCAAACCAGTGCATTTTTGAACCTGTATGGTAAAGGGGAGGAATAAGGATAAAATTATCCCCTTTTTTCTGATAATGATGGGCATTCTCGGTGATACAGGCACAGATCATATTCTTATGGGTGAGCAGAATCGGTTTGGGCTGGCCGGTCGTGCCGGAGGTAAAGTAGAGACCGCAGGGGTCATCATAATGGATGTGAACAGTTAAGGGTGTGGAGGGGGACGTCTCAACAAGTCGTTTAAAGGGTTCCGCGTAACCGGGCGATTCCTTGCCCACAAAGATATAGTCCTTCACCGTGGGGAGTTCCCCCTTGATGCCCGTCACCCGGTCTATGAACTCCTCGCTGAAAACCATGCATTGAGGTTCTGCCACTTCGCAACAGTACTTAATATCACTCCCCGAAAAACGGAAGTTGAGGGGGACAGCCCATGCCCCCGTCCGGATGATGCCGAAGTAAGCAATGAGCCAGTCGAGGGAATTCATCATGAGATGGATGACCTTATCCCCCTTCTTGATGCCCTTCTTCATCAGGACATTGGCAAACCGGTTGGCTTGTTCATCGAACTGTTTCCAGGTCATCTCTTTTCTCGTCCCTTCAGCAGGAACTCTTTCGATGAGAGCCACGTCGTTCGGATAGAGTCGTGCATTCCTCGCAAGGATCTCTCCAATATGGATATCCAGGCTTCCCATAAGAACCCCCCCTCTTTTGCACGCAAAGCGCATGGAGCATAGCGCATAGCGTTTTCCCTTTAGTGATGTCTGTAGCGTCTATCATTTATTTCCGACGCATTTTCGCCCCCAAGAAATGAGGGCACTACATATCTTCTGTGTAATATTTCACAAAAAAGTTTTAATAAAAGGGCGATTAAACTCGCCCTTTCGTGAAAGCTTCGGCTCCTTATATAAATCACAAGGGCAGATCAACTCCCATACTAAAAATAGGTTTAACGCTATGCACTCTGCGCTATACGCTCTGTTGATTAGAGCCAGCGTTTCCGCCGTTTGTAGGCCTTCACATCTTTATATGATTTCAAGGCGCCTGAACTCGCCGTGCCGAGGTAGAATTCCTTGACATCGGGATTCTCTCGCAAACGGTTCGCCTCATCCTCCATCATAATCTTGCCATTCTCCATCACATATCCATAATGAGCGATCTGAAGGGCCATGTTGGCGTTCTGTTCCACCAGCATGATGGTTGTTGCTTGCTCTTCATTAATCCTCTTAACGATCTCAAAAATCTCTCTCACCAGAAAGGGGGCCAGCCCCAGGGAGGGTTCGTCAAGTAGTAACAACTTGGGTTGTGCCATCAGTGCACGGCCCATGACGAGCATCTGTAACTCTCCACCGCTGCAAAATCCTGCCAGCCTGTGTTTGCGCGCCACCAGGGGCTGAAAGTAATGGTAGACCAGTTCAAGATCTTTTTTGTAGGGTTTGCCCCATCGGGTGGCTGTTCCCACCCGGAGATTTTCTTCAACGGTTAAGAGTTTAAATGGCTGACGTCCTTCCATCACCTGTATGATTCCCAATCGTGTAATCTGCTCGGGGGATGAGTTGTGAATGCCATGACCTTCATAAACGATGTTGCCTTCGGTTACTTTCCCATTCTCCGGCTTGAGAAGCCCGGAAATGGCTTTCAAGGTCGTCGTCTTGCCTGCCCCGTTACTGCCTAACAATGAAACGATCTGCTTCTTCCTCACGACCAGGGAGACGCCCTTGAGCACCTGGATGACGTCTGAGTAGATAACGCTGATATTATTAAGTTGAAGTAATATGTTGTCTTCCATAACTCCCTCGGCACCCCCTCACCCCTATCATAACCCCACCCAGCCTCCCCTTACATTAAGGGGAGGTGTGGAGGGGTTAAAAAGGGAAAGTACGGGGGCTCTGTGTAATCATTTTAATAAGAAAATGGCCAGAGCCGGAAACTGGATCGGACAATCCGCCAAACTTCCGCCAGTCCCCGTGGCTCAAAAATGATGAAGAGCACAATCGCCAGTCCGAAGATGAATTCACGAAGCGGCGCAATCGTCAGGGCAATGCCTGCAAGAGCCTGCAGGTTGATAAAAAACTCCGATGCATGGCTCAATATCTCATTGAGCGAGGTGATGAAAATGGCTCCGAATACGCTTCCCGTAAGGCTTCCCAGGCCGCCGATGATGATCATGGCGATAAATTCGACGGAGAGAAACAGGGTAAAGGGGTCAGGTGTGATACTGGCTAAGTAGTGCGTCCAGAGGGCCCCGGCAAATCCGGCATAAAAGGAGCTGATCGCAAAAGCAAGCAGTTTGTATTGAAAGATAGGAATTCCCATGCCCTCGGCTGCCCGGTCATTGTCACGAATGGCGACAAAAGCCCTGCCGTAGCGTGTCCGGAGAAGGTTCTTGGCAATCCAGAGCATCGTCACCAAACAGACAAATACCACATAGAAATAGGCCTGGTCGCTCTTCAGGCTCAAACCGAAAAGGCTCGCCCGGGGGAGGATGATTCCCATCGATCCGCCGGTGAGGCTTTCCCAGTTCACGAAGAGGAACTGGAGAATGAACTGGCCAGCCAGTGTGGCAATGGTGAGATAAAGATGCTTCAGTCGGGCGGATGGGAGACCGAAGATCATGCCCACCATCGCTGTGATAACCCCTGCGGAGAGAAGCGAAAGATAGAACGGGAAACCCAACCGGGTGGTGAGGATAGCGGCGGCATAGCCTCCCACACCGAAGAAAGCCCCGTGACCGAGGGAAATCTGCCCTGTGAATCCGATCAGGAGGTTAAGACCCACGGCAGCAATAGCAAAGATCCCGATGTGATTGATCACATAAAGGGCGTAATTACTGCTGATCAAAGGAATTCCAACAAAAAGAACAAGGAGTCCGATCAACACCCAGACCCTGCCGAAATCGGTCTCAAAGATGGTCAGCTCCTCTTCGTATTTCTCGTTATAATTCCCGCAGGGATGTAATTTCGGCTTTCTCATTCTGCCTCCAAACCGCTAAATGATTCGCAATAGGAGCACTTCGTTTGAGGATCGCTTCGCTTAAGGCAAAAATCTTTTGCCCCTGCCGCAGGAACCTCAAGTCCCGTTTTAGCGGGACGCTCCTCCAACGATGTTATGGTTTTATACACGCTCGATTTCCACCAGACCGAAAAGTCCGTAGGGTTTCACCAGTAAGATAAGGACCAGGACAATATAAGGGACTACTTCTCGAAGGGAAGTCGAAATATATCCTCCCGTAAAGGTCTCTAAAAGTCCGATGATAATACCGCCGATGATGGCCCCGCCGATGCTCTCCAGGCCGCCCAGGATGACGACCGGGAAGACCTTGAGGCCGATGATGCTGATGCTATGGACATTGACGCCGCTGATGATCCCCAGAATGATTCCGCTCATCGCACAAACCAGGGCCGCAATCGCCCAGGACAGGGCGAACACCCTCCTCACATGAACACCCAGGGAGAGGGCTGCGGACTGATTGTCTGCAACCGACCTCATATAAATCCCTTGTGAAGAGTATTTGAAAAAAAGGCCAAAAAGAAGGAGAAAAAGGATACTGATGATAAAAGTGGCCATATAGACCGGCGGGATGAGAATGTTCCCCAGTTGAATCGACAGGTTCTGGGGAAGGAATTCCGGGTAAGCAAATAGATTCCCTCCGAAGATAAAGAGCATCAACCCCTTGAACATGGAGGCCAGCCCCACCGTAAGCATAATCACCAGGATCAGGGATTCGCCAATCAGGGGACGAAGAAAGAGCCTCTCAATGATAAAACCCATGGCAAAACTTCCGACAAGTGTCATTAGGAATGCGATGGGAATGGGTAGTTTCCACCACAAGGAAAAAACCAGAAAAAAGAAGGCTCCCATGGCGAGGAGATCCCCATGAGCAAAATTGAGGACGCTCGATGACTTGAAAATCATGACGAATCCAAGGGCGGCAAGGGCGTAAAGGAACCCTACGGATAGACCCTGTATCAAGAGCTGAAAAAAGAATTCCATGAAAAACCTCCCATAGGAATAAATTCCAAACACCAAGCACCAATAACCAAATAATTTCCAATCACCAATCATCAAACGAAAGAAAAATTGTCACCCTGAACTTGTTTCAGGGTCTCAGAGATGCTGAACCGAGTTCAGCATGACATATTCTTGGACGATCGGTTTGTAATAAACCCTTGGAGCTTGGAATTTGGTTATTGGAATTTTTTTCGGTCCTCCTATTCAACGTTCAATATCTTCACTTTTGTTTCGATCGTACCCACCTGCCCATCCCGGTATCGGACCTTGCCGGTCACCTGGAGTTCTTTCTGACCACTATACATGGCTTCGATCAGATTGATGTACTGCTCATAGACGAACTTCCTTCGAACTTTACCGGTCCGTGTCAGCTCTTCATCATCAGCATCCAGGAGTTTATACAGGAGGATAATCTTATGCAGTCTCATCGGTTTGGGCAACTGGGTGTTGACCTGCCGGACCTCTCCGAGGATCAGCTCCTCGACCGCCGGCTGTTGGGAGAGATCGGTAAAGGTGGTATAAGGAATCATTCGATCCTCTGCCCAACTGCCCACATTCCCAAAATCGATATTGATGAATCCCGTGATATAGTCGCGGCCTTCACCCCAGACCACGGCTTCTTTAATGTATGGGCTGAATTTCAATCTCGTTTCGATAAAGTCGGAGGAAATGGCTTCTCCCCCTTTGGTACGCATGATCTCTTCCTTGCGGCCAATGATAAGGAGATGTCCGTCGTCATCAATATAGCCTGCATCTCCTGTATGAAGCCAGCCATCTTTGAGAGCCTTTTTCGTGGCCTCCTCATCCTGGTAGTAACCGACAAAGCAGGAAGGAGTTTTAACCAGCACCTCCTGGTCTTCGGCAATTTTAACCTCTGTCCGTGGCAGGGGTTTCCCGACCGATTCAGGCTTGACCTCCTTATCCGGCTGAACCTGGAATACTCCTCCACCTTCGGTAAGACCATAGGCATGCTTGAGATTCAACCCTTTCGCCCTGAAGAAACGAATAACATCCGGACTGATGGGGTGCCCCCCTGTGATAGCCGCCCGGATCTGGGCGCAGCCGACCCGGTCCAGAAGAGGGCCATAGACAATTCTTGCAAAAAGCCGGTGCAGCAATTGTAAATGGGCCGGGACCGACTCCTTCTTGGACTCATGATCCACAACCGCCCCGCCGATTTTTTCGCCTAAGGTAAAAAGCTTCCGCTTGATCCATCCCGCGTCCGCCATCTTGACCCTGATCTTGGAGGCAAGGTCTTCCCAGAATCGCGAAGAGGTGATGATGACGACCGGCCCGATTTCGCGGAAATCTTCGGCCTGGGTTTCCAGTGTTTCAGGGAAGTTCATGGCCATGCCAGTCAATGTCGAAACGCCCATCCCCCACATCTGATCGACAATCCAGGCTGTGGGCGTGATCGAAATCCAGTTGTCGCCAATGCCGATGGGAGCGGTCTCAATCCATTTTCTGGCGATCTCAGTAAAACTCTGGTGCGAAATCATCGCCAGTTTCGGAATGCCCGTTGTTCCGGAGGTCATGATCATCAGGGCTACTTCCTCCGGCTTTCCTTTCCACAGCTCCTCTTCAAAAAGACGGGGTTCTTTTTTGTCTAACTCCTCGCCCAATTTCAGGAGGTCCTGAAAACTCATCAGCCACGGGTCTCCGGCGTAAGTCCTCATTCCTGTTGGATCAATATAGATGACCTTCCGGACCATGGGAAGTTGCTCTTTCATTTCCAAGAGCTTGTCCACCTGTTCCTGGTCCTGGACAACAGCATAGGTCGCCTGAATCCGGTTCAGCATTATGGTTAATTCTTTAGCGATAGAGGAGGTAAACATATTGATCGTGATGGCGCCCAGGGCTTGAGCGCCTAATTCGCTGAACAACCATTCCGGGTGGTTGTTTACAATGAGGCCAATATTTTCACCCCGTTTGAGACCGAGGGCAAAAAGACCCAGGGCGACCTGTTTGGTATAGCGCTGGTAATCTTCCCAGGTATAGGCGAGCCATATCCCGAACATCTTTTCGCGGATGGCGATTTGAGAGATGCCTAATCGCTCTGCCTGTTTGGTTAAAATCTGTGGCAAGGTCAATTGGGCTAAGGATTGAACAATCCCTTCGTCGAATCGTTTTGTTTTGGTAACTTCCATTCTCTCTATCTCCTCCCCTCACCCTATCCCTCTCCCCTCAGGGGAGAGGGGGAGAGAGGGGGGTTAGAACTTGGTTGTTTCTCCTAAATAGGCCTTGATCACCTCCGGATGATTCTGGATGTCATCCGGTGTGCCTTCTGCGATCCGTTCACCAAAATTCAGGACCATGATCCGCTGGGAGACGCTCATCACCACGGACATGTCATGTTCCACCAGGATCATCGTCTGACCCCACGCGGAGTTCAACTCCAGGAGAAACCGGACCATATCCTCCTTTTCCTCGAGCGTCATCCCGGCAAAAGGCTCATCCAGCACCAGCAGTTTCGGCTGGAGCGCCAGAGCCCGGCCCAGTTCCACTCTCTTTCGCAATCCATAAGGCAGAGAGCCAACGGGTTTCTTCCGGATGGGTTGCATCTCTAAAAAATCGATCAGCTCTTCCAGAACCTGGCGGTGTTCCACTTCTTTCTTTCTGACCGAACGGGAGAACAACACTGCCCCTCCGAAGCCATAGTCACAATACAGATGCCTCGCCAGGAGCATGTTGGAAAGCACCGTCATGCCAGGAAAGAGCTCAATATTCTGATACGTCCGTCCAATTCCCTTCTTTGTGATTTCATGAGGGTGGTGGCCCATGATCTCCTCTCCATTGAAGAGGATCTTGCCTGTCTGTGGGTGATAGTAGCCTGTGATGGAGTTCATCAGGCTGGTCTTCCCGGCGCCATTGGGCCCGATGACACTGACCAATTCGCCCGTGTGAACAGCGAGGTCAACATCATGGAGCGCCATCACTCCCCCAAAGTTCAGCGTAATATTTTTCACCTCCAGCTCAGCCCGATGATGCTCGGGCTGAGCGGAGGCATAAATACTCGGTGTGCCCCGAAATGCCTTCATCTAAGCTTCCTTTCAAACCCCGTTCTTATTTTGCCTGGAGAGTTTTTAGAACCTTGATCTCCCCCTTTCCGGGTGTGAAGAAATTCGACATCGGCGAATAGGTTGAATCTTCGTGAATCTGGACAATCCTTCCCAAAAAGGACCCTTCGTGATAATCCTTGGTATAGGTGACAGGGGGAACGAGACCGCCAAAATCTTCGTTCTTGAAGGTTTCCATCGCCTTGTTGATATTCTCGGCATTGATCGTTCCAAAAAGTCCGGAGGCACGATGCATCGCCCTCTCCATGATCATGGCCACCACGACGCCTTCCCAGTAGGAGGTGTCGAATTTGTCAACTGTCTTATATTTGGCCATCAGATCTTCCATCAACTTCATCCCCCACACTTTATCGCCGGGGAGCACCCCGCAGAATTGCATGGCGAGTCGATTCCGGATGAGTCCTTTCCCAAGCTTAAAGAAATCGGGGTCCGTCGCAGTCCATGTTCCAAAAACTGGAACGCTATAGTTGATACGGTCCATTGACCTCAAGGCCCTGATAATCGCCTCCGGAAGGACCTGAACGAAAAGATATTCCGCCCCCTTCTCTTTCAACCGCATCACTTCCGTGGTGATGTCCACTGTTGGCGGAGGGAATTCCTCGATACCCACGATATTGATGCCATGTTTGGCGGCATACTCCTTGCTCGGATCATGAATGGCTTTCCCATAAGCGTTGTTATAGGTTAACAGGCCCACCTTGGGAGCATCTTTTCCCTTATGGATGGCCTTGATATATTCCAAGACCGCATAAGAATCTAAAATATAACTCCCAAATGGAAGGTAGATGTAGTCGATCGGGGGTTTAAGAAGTCCCTGGAAGGTGGAGTAGTTGATCGTAGGGATCTTATGCTCCTGGATGATGGGTTTGATCATGATGCCGGTCCCCGCATCCCAGGTGGCAATCATATCCACTTTCTCCTCGCAGAATTTCTTCACGAGTTTCACTCCCTCGGGTGGCTTATAGGCATGATCCACAATGGTCAAATCGATCTTTCTCCCGGCAACTCCGCCTTTCACCTCGTTGACATACTTTGTATAATCGGTATGGCCTTTGGCGTGGTACTGTCCCCAGGATGAGGCGGGACCGGTGAGGTTGATGACTGCGCCGACTCTTATGGGTTGTGCGCCGCTGCTAACTGCTAGGCCTATACAAAGAAATCCAAAAATAACGGCAAAAATAAATAACTTTTTCATCATAATCCCCTCCCTTTCTTGGTTTGAAATAACTCCCGTTCTATTTAGACTGCTTGCATCCAACCGCTCTTGCTTTTTTCTCTTTTCTTTCTTGGAATCACCTCCTTTCTCAACGGGACTAAATAGAATTTTCAAATCCCCCCCATCCCCCCTTTTCTAAAGGGGGGTCAAAAGGGGATTATGAATGTAAATTCAAAAGTTCCAAAAAGGCCACCCCATTTTACACATCTAAAAAAATAATGCAAGTAAAAAATTTCACACCTTCACGAAAAGGCTTTTCCTTAGTGATTTCAATACGATCTCGAATGATGCTCACTGCAAAAAAAGCCGATATCCGTAGTCCATCCCCGGATAGCGGCCCGGCCATCCAAACTTAAACCTCCGGAGATATGAATGCACATCTCCGGACCCAGAAAAAAGATAAATAAAAATAGGTCGAATGTCAAGTTGTTTCGGTTGGCGAAATGCGGTCTTCCTTAATTCAGCCTCACCGAGACCACTTTTGAAACTCCGGGAATTTCCATGGTGATCCCGTAAAGGGTATTGGCCATCTCCATTGTTTTCTTGTTGTGGGTGATGAGGAGAAACTGCGAGGTCTTTGAAAATTCCCTGACCATCTCGATGAAACGGTTGATGTTCGCATCGTCCAGAGGTGCATCGACTTCATCGAGGAGACAGAAGGGCGTGGACTTGATCATGAAGAGGCCAAAGAGCAACGCGGTGGCCACCAGGGCTTTCTCCCCTCCGGAAAGAAGATCGATGTCCTGAAGCTTCTTGCCAGGCGGTTGGGCCATGATATCCACCCCCGAGGTGGAGGGATCCTGCTCATCGACCAGGATCAGGCTGGCATGCCCGCCCTTGAAGAGCCTGGCGAAGACCTCCTTGAATTTTTCGTTGACGAGATGAAAGGTCTCCAAAAATCGCTTCGTCGTCGTCCGGTTGATCCGGACGATGGCCTTCCTGAGGGTATCGAGCGCCTGGTGGAGGTCGCTCTGCTGTTCGGTGAGAAAGTCGTGCCGCTGCTTCAGCTCCTGGTACTCCTCGAGGGCGAGGAGGTTGACCTCCCCGAACCCTTCAAGGGAACTCTTCAGTTCTCCCAGCCGTTTTGACATCTCCTCTCTTGAAAATTCCCCTGGAACCATCCCGATGGACGTCGAAAGGGTGGCTCCGTAGCGCTCCCGCATCGAATCTTGAAGGTGCTGAAGTTTCAATTGCACCTCTGAAACCCGGATATCCACTTCGTGGCTTTTTTGCCGGATCTCTTCCAGCTCCTGCCGGAGATATTTTGAGGAGGCCTCCGTGTCTTTCCATTGACTCGAGAGCGTTTCCACCTTATCTCTCTGCCGGGAAAGATCCGCCTCGTCCAACCGGTGTTTTTCCACCAATCCTTCCAGCTCACGCTCCCTCTGATCGATTCTTCCATGAAGCGAAGTCGCTTCCTCTCTCGAGGCCCTGATTCCTTTCGTCCGATCCATGACCTGCTCCCGCAGGGTCCGGATATTCTCTGAGAGGTTGAGAATCCGTAACTCCATTCCCCTCTGCTTCTCTTCGATGGAGGCCAGGGAAACCTTCTTCTCCGTGATCCTTCCTCCCAACTCCTCGGTCCCTTCCCTCACCTCCTCGACCGTCTTCTTCAAGGATTGAAGTTCCCCCTCCTTATTCTGCCTTGAGGCCTCTTCCTTCTCCATCTGATCGAGGACGGTCTTCATCTCCTCCTCAATCTCTTTCTCCTCCCCCCGGAGTTCCTCTCCTTCGAACCGGAGGAGTTCGGCCCGCTGATGAAACTGCGATATCTCCTTTCTCACTCCCTCCAGATCCCGTTCCTGATGGAGGAGTTCGATCTCCTTGTCCTGGATCTCCCGCTTCCTCTGCTCCAGTCGGCCTTCTCTCTCAAGGATCTCCTGATGAAGGCGGCTTTCCTCCTCACGGGCTTGGCGGCATTTTTCCTCTTCTTCTTCGATCTTCTTCTCCAGCTCCCGGATCTCCCGCCTTCTCTCCAGAATCCCAAGCCCCTGATCCCGGCTTCCTCCGGAGATCACTCCCGTCCGTTCGACCACCTCCCCTTCCAGGGTGACAAGGATTTCAAATGATCCTTCCTGCTTCATCCAGCGAAGCGCCTTCTCCAGATCATCGACCACGCCGATCTCTCCGATCAGAAATGCCGCGATGTCGGAGAATCCTTCTTTCACCTTAACAAACCGCAACAGAGGCACCGGCCCGTCTTCGACCTCCGGGAGCAAAGGCTGTTCCTGATGTTTTTTCCCGCTCGCTCCTGCGGGAATGAAACTCCCTCGCCCCAGGGACTCCTTTTTGAGGAATTCGATGGCGCCCGTGGCCTCCCTCTCATCCTCAACCATCAAATATTGCAATCGCTGTCCCAGGGCCGCTTCCAGAGAAATTTCATAAGGGGGATCGGGGTCCAGGATATCGGCCACCACGCCTATGATCCGATCCCATCGCTCCTGTTCCTCTCTCTTCCTGAGGAGGAGCGACTTCACGCCCTTTTCAAACCCCTCATAATTCTCCTGAAGTTCTTTCAAGGAAAGATAGCGAGACCGGTCCAGCCTGAGCTTTTCTTCCCATTCGAATCGTTCGGATTGCCTGACCCGAAAGGCTTCCCTCAATTTCTCCAGTTCTTCGGCCCATCTCTCCTTCTCCTCCCCGAGTGTGCTCCGGAGGATGAGATTGACCTCTTTCTCTTTCTCCACTCTCGACAAGGTCTCTTCCAGTCGGGAAAGCCCCTCCCTCGCCTCCTCGGACTCCCGGGTATGAGACCGGATCCGCTTCTGAAGATCCTCTCTTCTCTCTTCGAGATGGGATTGACGGTTCCTGAGAGAGGTGAGCCGGGTCAACGTGTCGATCAACCTTCCCTTTTCCGCTTCCAACTGGTCTGAAACCTCCTGGAGGGTCCCCCGGAATTCGTTGTAGAGAACCTCCCATTCTTTCACGATCTCTTCATTCTCGCGGCTTTCCTTCTCCAGCTCCTTCCTGTTCTCTTCCATTTTCCTTCGTTCTCTGCGTGTCTCCCTCCAGGCCTGAAGTCCCTTTCCGACCTCCTCCAGCATCCGGCCCTCCTGCCGCTGAAGGCCCTCCTTCTCCCTCCTGAAGAATTCAACCTCGTTCTCCATCTTCTGAATCTTTTGATTCAGATCATAAATTTCATGCTGGAGCCTGCGGAGGTTCTCCTCCTCCTCCAGGCTTTCCAGCCTCATTCCCTCTACCTTTGCCTCCCTCTCGGCTATCTGCGCGGAGACTACAGCCTCTCTCTCCCGAAGGGCCTTGAGATAGCCGCGCGCCGCCTCCCCTTTTTCCGAAAGCTCTCCATATTCCTGAAGGGCAAAGCGGATTTCGATCTCCCGGACTTCCTTCCGCATCGCTTTATACTCCTCCGCCCGTTTCACCTGCCGTTCCAGGGTGACAATCTGCCGCTTCACCTCGGAGATGATGTCCTGAATCCGGAGAAGGTTTTGCTGGGTCGCATCCATCTTCATCAGGGCCAGCCTCTTACGTTCTTTATACTTGGCAATTCCCCCCGCCTCTTCGATCAGGAAACGCCGGTCCTGGGGATTGGCATTGATGAGATGCTCCACCCGGCCCTGCTCCACAATGGAGTACCCGTTCACACCGATCCCCGTATCGAGGAAGAGATCGATGATGTCTCTCAGCCGACAGGGAGTCCGGTTGATCAGGAATTCGCTCTCCCCGGACCGGAAGAGCCTGCGGGTGATCATAATCTCACTGTACTGCTGGTACTCCGCGGGAGCGGACCCGTCCTCATTGGAGAAAGTGAGGCTCACCTCCGCCATTCCCATGGGTTTTCTCCCGTCCGTTCCTCCGAATATAACATCCTCCATCAGCTTTCCCCGCAAATGCTTTGCGCTCCGTTCGCCAATGGCCCAGAGGATGGCATCGACGATGTTCGACTTCCCACAGCCGTTGGGGCCTACAATCGTCGTGATCCCTTCGGGAAAGGAGAGATGCAGCCGGTCCACAAAGGATTTGAATCCGGTCATCTCCAGCGATTTGAGTTTCATCCGATCATCCTTGAATCATCAATGTGGATCAGATTCGAAATTTCTTCAATATCCAAATTCGAAGCACGAAATCCGGTCGGTACGACCGCCCGTACCGTGGCGAATTTCGAAACAATTTCAAATGACCGAAATTCAAAACGAAATTATAGGCAAAAATGTTTAGAAAATTTGGTCATTTGGATTTTGGATTTGTTTCGGATTTCGATATTCGAATTTCGGATTTCACGATATACTCCATTGCTCTCCGGAGCCTCTGAATCACTTTCTCCTTGCCCAGCACTTCCATCACTTCGTCAATGGGCGGGCTCACCGCCCGGCCGGTCAAGGCCACGCGAAGGGGCTGGGCAATCTTGACCAGAGGCTCTTGGCGCGACTCGGAGAGCCGCTGGATCAGATGGTGGTTGCTCTCCTTTTTTAGAATCGCCTCCTTCAAAAGAGACTCGATGACCTCTTCGAAGATGGGCAGTGACTCGCCTTTCAGAAATTTTTGGGCGGCGGCCTCCTCATAGACGATCTTCTCACAGAAATAAAATTCCGAAAGTTCAGCCATCTCCGCCAGGGTTTTGGACCTCTCCCTGAAAGAGAGAACCGCTTTCCTCAAAAGATCGGAATCGCCGATCGAGTATCCCCTATCCTCAATAAAAGGCAACACGATCCGGACCAGTTCGTCCGTTTCCGTCTTTTTGATATACTGGGAATTGAGCCAGTCCAGTTTTCCCGGATTGACGGCTGCGGCCGCCTTGCCCACCGCCTCTAGGGTGAACTTTTCAATCAACTCCTTCAGGGTGAACTCCTCCTGATCGCCATAGGACCAACCCAGGCGGACGAGATAGTTCACCACGGCCTGGGGAAGGTAGCCCATCTTCTGATACTCCATCACCGACTGGGCTCCGTGCCGTTTGGAAAGTTTCTTCTTGTCCGGACCCAGGATCATCGGGACATGACCGAACTTTGGCAGGGGATATCCCAAGGCCTGATAGATCTGGATCTGGCGTGGGGTATTGTTGAGATGGTCATTCCCCCGGATGACATGGGTAATCTTCATGGTTACATCATCCACCACCACGGAGAAGTTGTAAGTGGGAAATCCATCGCTCCGGAGGATAATGAGGTCATCCAGTTCGCTATTGTCGAATTCCACCCTCCCCTGGATGAGGTCTTCGACCAGGGTCTTCCCCTCCTCCGGCGATAAGAAACGGATCGCAAAGGGCCGATCCGGCGGGAAGGCCTTTCGATGAAGGCAGGTCCGGTCGTATTTTGGCTTGAGGCCTGCCTTCATGGCCGCTTCCCGCTTGTCCTCCAGTTCCTCCGGCGGGCAGAAACACCGGTAGGCCTTCCCCTCGTTTACCAGTTGATTGGCCATCTCCCGGTAGAGGAAAACCCTTTCGGTCTGGTAAAAGGGCCCCTCGTCCCAGTCCAGTCCAAGCCAGCTCATGGCATCGAGGATTACCTGTATCGATTCCCGGGTCGATCGCGCCACATCCGTATCCTCGATCCGGAGAATGAACGCCCCTCCGGTATGCCGCGCCAGTAGCCAGTTGAAAAGGGCGGTCCGGGCCCCTCCGATATGGAGGTCGCCTGTGGGACTGGGGGCAAATCGTGTTCTGACAGTGGTCATTGTTGCGGATACCTTAAAAAAATCCCCCTTTCCCTCTTCACGAGGATAATGGGGGCATGATGTTCCATCATTAAATATTTAAATGAGATCGTCAATAGCCTTGAGCGCCTCGTCCAGCCTCTCTGGGTCGGTTCCTCCGGCCTGAGCAAAATCAGGCCGGCCTCCTCCTGTCCCTCCCACGTGGAGGGCAATCTTCTTGATCAATTCGTTTGCCTTGAACCTGGAGGTGAGATCTTCGGTGATGCCCATCAACAGGGAAACTTTTGCCTCGCTCTGGTTTCCCAGAAGGATGATCCCCGAACCGATCTTCCCTTTCAACTGATCGACATACTCCCTCAGCCGCTTCGGGTCCTTTCCGTCCAACCTGACCGATAAGACCCTCACACCCTTTACCTCCCTCACAAGGGAGAGGAGGCCGGAGACTTCCTGGTGAGACCACCTTGCCTGAAAGGATTCCATCTCCCTTTCCAGTTCCCTCTGCCTCTGAAGCAGTCGTTCCACCCGAAGGGCGATTTCTCCGGGCGGTGATTTGAGCGCGGAGGCAATCTGCTCGAGTTGACGCTCTCCCTCCCGGACAAACCGATAGGCGTCCTCTCCGGTGACGGCCTCAATCCTTCTCACGCCTGCGGCCACACCCGTCTCGCTTAGGATCTTAAATAGTCCGATATCACCCGTCCGACCGGTGTGGGTGCCCCCGCAGAGTTCGATGCTGAAATCGGAAACCCTGACCACCCTGACTTTCTCCCCATATTTCTCTCCGAAGAGGGCCATGGCTCCGGTCTGGAGGGCTTCTTCCACATTCATGATCTTGGTTTCGACCTCCATGTTCTGGCGGACCTTATGATTGACCATCGCCTCAATCTGTTCAAGATCCTCCTTTTCGATTGAAGCGAAATGGGTGAAGTCGAACCTCAACCGGTCGGGAGCCACAAGAGATCCCGCCTGATGGACATGCCCCCCCAAAAACTCCCTCAGCATCGCCTGAAGCAGATGAGTGGCCGTATGGTTGAGAGCAATCGCCTGCCTTCTATCCCGATCCACCCTCAGGACTGCCTCCATGCCTTCCCTGACCACTCCCCTCTTCACCCGCGCCCGGTGGACAATCAGGCCTTCCAGGGGCCTGAGCGTATCCTCCACCTCCAGGGAGAAGTTTTCCTGAAAGATCACCCCCCGGTCTCCAACCTGTCCGCCTGTCTCTCCGTAAAAAGGCGTCTTCTCCGCGAGGACTTCGACTTCATCTCCTTCAAGGGCGGAGGAAACCCCTTCATCTCCTTTGATCAGTTTCAGAATCTTCGATTCGCACTGGGTCTCTTCATATCCTAAAAATGACGCGGTCGTTCCCTCGTTGGAGAGCTTTCGGTAGATCTCCCTTGCCTTTCCTTCTCCCATGCCCTGCCAGGCCTGTTTGCTCTTCTGCTTTTGCTCCTCCATCTGTGCCTTGAAACCTTCCTCGTCAAGGCGGATTCCCTCTTCCTGGAGGATCTCGGCCGTCAGGTCGAGGGGAAAACCAAAGGTGTCATAAAGGCGGAAGGCCGCTTCTCCCGGGAGGACCCTTTCATTTCCCTTCTTCAACCGGTCCAGCTCTTCTCTCAGGATCTTCAATCCCGAATCGAGGGTCTCTGAAAAACGCTCCTCCTCATTTCGGATCACTTTGGAGACGATCGCCTCGGTCTCCCTCAATTCGGGATAGGCCTTCTTCATCAGGTCCACCACCTTCAACGAGGTTTGATGGAGGAAGGGATGATCAATCCCAATCATCTTCCCGTGCCTCATCGCCCTTCGCATGATCCGGCGAAGCACATATCCCCTGCCCTCGTTGGACGGCAACACGCCGTCATTGATCAGAAAGGTTGCCGCCCGGCTGTGGTCCGCAATGACCCGGATGGAGATATCGGTCTTCGGGTCTCTTCCATAGGAGAGATGGCCGATCTCTGCAATCTCCTTGATGATCGGAATGAAGAGGTCGGTTTCAAAATTGCTCCTCACGCCCTGGAGAATGGCGGAGATTCGCTCCAGTCCCATACCGGTATCGATGCAGGGTTTGGCAAGGGGGTCCATCTTTCCCCGGGCATCGCGATTGAACTGCATGAAGACGAGGTTCCAGAGTTCGAGGTAGCGGTCGCACTCGCATCCCACCGCGCAATCGGGCCGGCCGCAACCCATCTCTGCTCCCTGGTCGATCACGATCTCGGAGCAGGGTCCGCAGGGCCCGGTTTCCCCCATGGCCCAGAAGTTGTCCTTTTCCCCCAGCCGGACGATCCGGTCCGCCGGAATCCCGATCTTCCGCCAGAGTTGAAAGGCTTCATCGTCATTGAGGTAGATGGTAATCCACATCTTCTCCGAAGGAAGCCTCCAGTCGTGGATGAGGAGGTTCCAGGCCATTTCGATGGCGCCCTCTTTAAAATAATCGCCGAAAGAGAAATTCCCTAACATCTCGAAGAAGGTATGGTGGCGCGCGGTTTTGCCCACATTTTCGAGATCGTTATGCTTGCCTCCGGCACGGACGCATTTCTGGGAGGTGGCGGCGCGGGAATAGTCGCGTGTTTCTTCGGTTAAAAAGACCCCTTTGAACTGAACCATTCCGGCATTGGTGAAAAGCAGGGTGGGATCATTCCTGGGGACGAGCGAGGAGCTTGAAACGACCCGGTGATGTCTCTCCTCAAAATATTTGAGAAAGGCCCTTCGAATCTCATCCGAGGTCATCTTTTTAAACCCATGCCTCCCATTTTCGGATCGAGCGGCCTCCCCGGCTTCACTTTCTTCTCCGCCTCTTTCTCCTTTTCAATCATCTCGAAATCCTCCCACGAGGTATCGCTCGTGGCGAGAATGCCCTTCACTCTCAGGGCGAAGTCGTCAGGGTTGGTGCAGTGCTTGAGGGCCTCCTCATAGGTGATGAGGTTCAGTTTCATCAGGGACATCAGCGACTGGTCAAAGGTTTGCATTCTGTAGGAGATCTGCCCTGTGGCAATGGCATCGTTGAGTTCGCTCGTCTTATCCTTTTCAACGATGCACTCCCTCACCCGGGCCGTGGAGACCAGGATCTCGACTGCCGGAACCCGTCCCATTCCATCCGTCTTTGGCACAAGCCTCTGAGAAATCACGCCCTTGAGGACGGCCGCCAGCTGGAGCCTAACCTGTTTCTGATGGTAGGGAGGAAAGACGGAGATGATCCGGGTGATCGTCTCTGTGGCATTGAGGGTGTGGAGTGTGGACATGACGAGATGGCCTGTCTCCGCCGCGGTGAGAGCAGTCTCAATCGTCTCAAAGTCCCTCATCTCGCCGACCAGAATCACGTCGGGGTCCTGCCGGAGAGCCACGCGCAGGGCGCTGGAGAAGGTGCTGGTGTCGGAACCCACCTCCCTCTGGTCGATGATCGATTTCTTGTCCTCGTGGATGAATTCGATGGGATCCTCGATCGTGATGATGTGGGAATTCCGGTTCTTGTTGATAATATCGATCATAGAGGCCAGGGTTGTGGACTTCCCGCTCCCGGTCGTTCCGGTGACCAGGATAAGACCTCTATTTTCAAGAGCGATATCGCCAATCACAGGGGGTAAACCAAGTTCTTCCAGGGATTTGATCTGATAAGGAACGATTCGAAGGGCGATTGAAAGTTTTCCTCTCTGCTGGTAGACATTCACCCGGAACCGGCCCATGCCATAGACCTCGTATCCCATGTCGACTTCCCGGTTCTTGATGAACCGTTCCTTCTGCCAGTCGTTCATCAGTCCGAAGGCCATCTTGGACAGAGCATTATGGTCGAAGGGTTTCACCTTTTGGTAAGGCCTCAGGGCACCATTGACCCTGAAGATGGGAGGGGCGCCCTCCTTGATATGAACGTCAGACGCCTCTTGCTCCAGCGCCTCCACCAGGATCTGGTTGATATCCATTGCAACCTCCTTCTATGAGGTCTTAAAGAAAAACCAAAGACCTCTGATTCCATAAACTTACACAAAATGATTACACCGATTTCTAACATTGTTTTTTGAATCGATGTAATCTTCACCTGAATCTATGTAATCAAAAATTTCTGGTTGTTCCAGAAATCTTGCTCACTTCGAGGATCCTGCCTTGGAGAGGGCAACGCTCTCGAGGAGCTCCTTCTCCATCTGGTCCAGGATCTTCGCATTCTCCTTTAAAAACTGCTTCGTATTTTCTCTGCCCTGGCCGATCCGCTGCCCGCCATAAGTATACCAGGTCCCGCTCTTCTCGACGATATTTTTATCCACGGCCAGATCGAGAACATCCCCCTCTTTCGAAATGCCCTCCCCATAAATAAGGTCAAACTCCACTTCTTTAAAGGGAGGCGCTACCTTGTTCTTCACCACGCGGACCTTGGTCCGGCTGCCGATCACATCCTGCCCCTGCTTGATGGAGGCGATTCTACGGACATCCAGGCGGACGGAGGAATAAAACTTGAGGGCGTTGCCGCCGGTTGTTGTCTCCGGATTGCCGAACATGATACCGATCTTCATCCGGATCTGGTTGACGAAGATGACGATCGTATTCGATTTGCTGATCGTCGCCGTCAATTTTCTGAGGGCCTGAGACATCAACCTCGCCTGAAGACCCATGTGGGCGTCGCCCATCTCTCCCTCAATCTCTGCTTTGGGAACCAAGGCCGCCACAGAGTCAATCACGATCACATCGACCCCTCCGCTACGGACCAGCTGGTCAGTGATCTCCAGGGCCTGTTCCCCGGTATCGGGTTGTGAGAGGAGAAGTTCATCAATCTTGACCCCTAATTTCCTGGCATACTGGACATCGAGCGCGTGCTCCGCATCGATGAAGACAGCGATCCCGCCCTTCTTCTGCGCCTCGGCAACGACGTGGAGGGCCAGCGTTGTCTTTCCGGAGGCTTCCGGACCGAAGATCTCAACAACCCGTCCCTTGGGCAATCCTCCCACGCCAAGGGCCATATCGAGGGAGAGGGAACCGGTAGAGATCGTGGGGACCTCTCCGAGCATGGCCTCCGCGCCCAGCTTCATAATGGCGCCCTTACCGAACTGCTTTTCAATCTGTGTGACGGCCAGATCAACGGCCTTCTTTCTGCTCGGATCCTCTCTCATCATATTCATGCCCTCCTGCCCCGATGGAGTCGGGATTGACACGGTGATGGGGTGAAGGGATGATGGGGAGAGGTCATTTTCTCCCTATCTCCCTATCTCCCAATCTCCCTATTAATATTTTCAGCTCCTTAATCTGATCTCCCTCAATGGAGTATAAATCGGGCCTGTGGGTCTCAGGTCACTCTTAAAAAGGATGACCTTATCGGCCTGAAACTGTCCAAAAACCTCTTCTTTAAACCGTTCCATCCTGCCGACCAATTCATCCTTTCCCCGGTTCGACCTCATCCTCCCCAGTGTCAGATGGGGATGAAAGGAACGGTCTTCAGGCGGAAACCCGATTTTCCCCAACTCGCTTTCCAATCGCTTCTGAAAGGAGACGGAAGCCCCTTTCTCATCATGCAACCCTACCCAGATCACCCTCGGATTCTTTAAGCCTGGGAAGGCGCCCACCCCTTGGACCGTGATTGAAATAGGTGATGTGGTCCGAACCGGCTCTTCGATTGCCTTGACAATGGAGTCGATCTCCGGTTCCTCTATATTTCCAAAAAATTTCAGGGTGAGATGGATGTTTCCAGGATTCACCCATCGGACATCGGCGCTTGAAGATTTTAACTCTTGTTGCACCTCCCCAATCCTGTCAAGAATCGTCTGGGGAAGTTCAACCGCTAAAAAGGACCGAACCAATGAATCAACCCTTTCTGACTCTTCTCTTCCCTCGTTTTAAAAAGGGGCTGAGGACTGAATCGATGGTAACATAATTTGGAAAAAAGTCAATTTTAAAAAGGATTTGGAAAGTTTTCCCATGCTCGAATTTATCTTGACAAAAGGGATTCTTTTCGATATGAAGAAGTCGTTTGGGTGGCCCATATGGGTCTTTACTTCTACGCTCCTTAATATCCTTTCATCCTTGACGAGAGGAGGTGATTTCGTCACAAAACCTCCGGTCCGATTCAACCTTTTTGTGAAGGATCCTTTTTTTCTCTTTAACCCTTTCAAGAGGAGGAATTGGTTATGAATCAAAAAAAGAAGGAAGAAGTCCGCGGATCGTTTGAATTTCTGAAAGATTGGGGGGATGGCCTCACCCGATGGACAGAGCGATGGATCCCCGATGCTTTTGTCATTGTCATCCTTCTCAGTATCGTCACCTTTATCCTGGCCCTCATCTGGGGATTTAAGCCGGAAGTCGGGATCGGTTCGAGGGCCTTTGACTCGATCAGGGCCTGGGGAGACGGGTTTTGGGCTTTGCTTGCATTCGGCATGCAGATGTGCCTGATCATGATGACAGGTTATATCCTGGCCTGCTCCCCTCCCGTGAGAAAGCTGATGAATGGCCTCTCCGGTTTATCGAATCCTGAAAAACCCTGGCAGGCCATTGTCGTGATGTCTCTCTTCTCTATGATCATGGCCTGGCTGAATTGGGGATTGAGTCTGATCGGAAGCGCCATGCTGGCCCTCTTCATTGTGCGGAGAAATCCAAAGGTCGATTACCGCCTGCTCATTGCAGCCGCCTACCTGGGCCTGGGCTGCACCTGGCACTCCGGCCTCTCCGGATCGGCCACCCTCCTGGTGGCCACCCCCGACAACTTCTTAATTAAAGGAAAATTGTTGGATGCGGTGATCCCCACGACCAACACCATCTTTCATCCCTTCAACCTCATCCTCACCGTCATCATGGTCGCCATCGTCACCATCATGATGGCCCTGATGCATCCTCGCCCGGGCAAAGCCTTTGTCGTCAAGCCCGAGCTGATGGATAAACTAAAGCTTTATGAAGCCCCTCCAAAACCTGCAACCTACGGGAGCCCCTCGGACTGGATGAACTGGTGGCCCGGATTCAATCTTATCGTCTTTGTCGGAGGGTTTATCTGGTTGATCTGGCACTTTTCAACAAAGGGAATTGGGAAGGGTCTCACCCTGGATGCTGTCAATTTTACCATGCTCATGCTGGGGATCCTCTTTCACTGGAGACCCTGGTCCTTCCTAAAGGCTACGGAAGATGCCGGCAAGGCGGTCTGGGGGATTGTCATCCAGTTCCCCTTCTATGCGGGGATCTTCGGTCTCTTCAAATTCACGATGCTCTCCCAGGCATTCACCAACGCCTTTGTGGCCATCTCAACGCCTCAGACCTTCCCGCTCTTCATCTACTGGTACGGGGGCCTTCTCAATTACCTCATCCCCTCCGGAGGCGGTGAATGGGCCGTGGTTTCGCCTTACATCATCCCCGCGGCAAAACAGTTAGGGGTCGGCCTCGGCACAACGGTCGTCACCTATGCCTGGGCCGACATGTTGACCGACATGATCCAGCCTTTCTGGGCCATTGCCATGCTGGCGGTGGCGAAACTGAACTTCAGGGACATCATGGGCTGGCTCCTGATGGTCTTCTTCGTCTACTTCATCGTCACCTCCATTGCCTTTCTCTTCTTCATCCCCAACTTCTAACAAAAAGGGCCTGCTCCCGAATAGGGGGCAGGCCCTTTTTTTCTTTTGAAACTCTTCTACTTCCAGTACTTATCATTGGAGAGGCGTTCTTCCATCTTGACCTTATAGAAATCCTCGATGGGGCTAAGGATCTCTTTATCCTTCTCATAAACGGCCTTCAGGGCGTTTCGAACAATCTCTACCCCCTTGGGCGTCATCTTTCCAAGGGGCGGCCGACACGGACCCGATGGCATTCCCAGGCCCTTCATCATCGTTTTGATCCCCACTGGATTTCTGAACTTGGTCGGCACCTCAAACCCTTCATAGGATTCCAAGGTATTGACGGTCACCACCTTAAACAGAGGGTCCAGGACCTCTTTTAAATAATGGGTGATCTCCATGTCGCCTTTCCACAGGGCTTTCACCATCTCCCCGATGGGTCCCGGGACAATATTGGACATCACCGAGACCACACCCGAGGCTCGAATATCACCGCGGGTCATCATCTCGAAGGTTTTATCGTCGTCTCCGGAGAGAATATCGAAGTTCTCGCCCAGGAGGGTTCTCGTCTTGGCCATCCGTTCAAGATCCCCGGTGGCCTCTTTGACAGATCTCACATTTTTAAACTTTCGGTGGAGAATGGCCAGATCTTCGACCTCCAGTTTCGTCCCCGTCCTTCCCGGAATGACATACGGCATGATGAAGGCTTTGCGGAATGCCTTTGCGATGACTTCATAATACTGGGTCCGGAGTTCCAGCGAGGAGGGGCCATTATAATAACAGTCGACGAGCAAAGCCCCTTGAGCCCCCACTTCGACCGCATGCTTTGTTCCCCTGAGGGCCTCCCTGGTGGAGTTGGAGCCTGTCCCTGCCATGACGAAAGCTTTCCCCTTGGCCAGCTTTGCTGTTTTAGTGATCACACGGTCGTGTTCTTTCCAGTCAAGGGTTGGAGACTCCCCGGTAGTTCCTGTTGGGACGAGATTTGATCCATTCTCCATCAGGAACCGTATGTGCTTCTCCAGACCTTCATCATCGATTTCTCCCTTTCGATTGAGCGGGGTCACCATGGCCGTCCAGACACCTTCAAACCTCTCAAGTTTCATATCCCACCCTCCTTTGATTTTTATGATCCTGATCCAATCATGATCCTTTTTTTCTATTATGAATGAAAGAGATTAAATTTCAAGAAGAAAAGATTCACAAGTTGTTTTTCTTTAACCTCGTTGCGCTCCTATGATAGTAGCAGTTCCAGATCCTCTCTTGCCAGGTTCCGGATGAGGCTGTTGTCGGCGTTGATGATCGCGTCGGCAAGGTCGCGTTTCGTCTGCTGAAGCTCCAGCACCTTTTCTTCCACCGTGTCTCTGGCGATGATGCGATAGGCAAAGACCTTTCGGGTTTGCCCGATGCGATGGGTGCGGTCGATGGCCTGGGTCTCCACTGCGGGATTCCACCATGGGTCGAGCAGGTAAACATACTCGGCTGCCGTGAGGTTCAGTCCAAGCCCTCCGGCCTTAAGGCTGATGAGGAAAAGCCTGCAGCCGGGGTCAGTCTGGAAACGTTCAACAACCTCTTTGCGGTTACGCGTCTGCCCATCGAGGTATGCATAAGGGGCTTTCTGCCTGTCCAATTGTTCCCGCAGGATAGAGAGAAAACTTGTAAACTGAGAAAAAACCAGGACTTGGTGTTCTTCCTCCGTGATCTGTTCCAGTTGGGGCATCAGCATTTCCAATTTGGCGCTGGGGTGGGATTTTTTCGATTTGTCAATCAGCCCCGGATGGCAGGCTGCCTGTCGCAATCTCAGCAGCGCTTCAAGAATCTGTATCTTGGACTTATTCAAGCCGACTTGCTCAACCTGGTTAAGCAGAGTGCTGCGGTAGTGGTCCCGCAACTCGTTATAAAGCTTTCTCTGTTTCAAATCGAGATCGCAATAGAGGGTTTGTTCGAACTTTTCCGGCAGCTCGCAGGCGACTTGTCTTTTGGTGCGGCGCAGGATGAAGGGACGAAGGGCTTTTCCCAGCATTGCACGAGTTTCTGGCTCGGGATCTCGCATCCCCAGGCCGGTCAGTTTGAAAACAGAAGCCGATCCTAACATCCCGGCGTTGAGAAACTCGAAAAGGCTCCAGAGCTCTCCCAGGTGGTTTTCGATAGGAGTGCCGCTTAGCACCAGACGATAACTGGCATTGAGAAGGCGGGCAGCCTTCGCCGACTGGGTATTGGCATTCTTGACCATCTGTCCTTCATCGAGAATGCAGTAATCAAAGCGGACATCCTTGAATTCAATGGCATCTTTCCGCAAGGTCCCATAGGTGGTCAGGATGAGGTCATAATTCTCGAAATGATCGCCCGGCTTCAATCGATCGACGCCCGTATGATCAAGGACTGTTAGCTTCGGAGCGAACCGCTTCGCTTCCTGAATCCAGTTGAAGATCAGCGACTTCGGAGCAACAACGAGAGAGGGTCCTAAAACTCCATTCTCGCTGTTTAGGCCCTTGCCTTTTCCCTTTTTCGCCATCACAGATAATCGCTTCTGTCTTCTTTCTTCTAACATGGCAAGAACCTGCACCGTTTTACCCAGTCCCATGTCATCGGCCAGGCATCCTCCGAAACCGAACTTCTCTAAGAAATGGATCCAACCCAATCCATCTTTCTGGTAATTTCGTAAAGTGCCTGTGAAACCCTCCGGAGGATCGCAAGGTTGAATTCCCTCAAAGCTCATCAGTTCATTCCGGACACGCTGGAAGATCTCGTCGCATGTCGATTCCGGCTGGGATGCTAAGAGCGCGTCCAGCAATCCGACCTGACAGCGTGAAAACCGGATGTGATTGTCGCGGGTTGTTCCGAGACCGGCAAGCATTCCGTATTTCTTCAGCCATTCCTCCGGCAGCATCCCGAATGTGCCGTCATCGAGGGGAACAAGGTTCTCTCCGCGCTTGATCGCCGCCAGCAATTCGGGGAGCTTGGCAGTTCGCTCGTCGAACCGGACCTCGCCATGCAACTCGAACCAGTCCACACCGGTAGTTACCGATAGGCTGAAAGTCCCTGGCCGTCGGTAAACTTTCCCTTCAGCCTCGACATGCCAGCCAGCGGTCAGCAACTCTCGCACGGCCCGCGGAAGATTACGAGGAGTCACCTCCCGTGTCACCTCCCCATAATGATGGATTTCCCGGAATCCCAAATTCCGGACCATCTCATGGGCCTGCTGTTCAACAGCATTATCTCTCAGAAAGAAGCGACGCGGCTCCCCAATGAGAAACCCCCGACGGGAATCGTCATAAGAAATCGTGCAGCCCTCGTAATCGAACGATAGCTTCCAGTGAAGCCGGTCGGGTTCCCATCGATGTCTCCCTTCCGGGGCTGCAACCGTGAGACGGGGTCGGGGAGTCACACGAATCTCTTCGTATTGCAATTCATCGGGAAGAGTAAGGCGGGGAAGAAACGGCATGGTCATCAATTCCCGGATTAAGGCGTCTCCTTCCGCTACAGGCACAGTAAGGTTCTTCCATTTTCGCAAAGCGGAAATCCACCCGAAGGACCCATTATCCAGGAGGCGGGAGACTCTGTTTTCGAAGAAAACGAGGCCTCCTGCAACCAGCAGCACGGGTTTATCCAGGGCGATACGCTCCGGCCCGCGCTGGAGATAACCGTTAACCATATAGGATCGGCCGGACGCATCCTTTTCGGCCCCCATGCCGAACTCCCACGGCTCCCCGTCATCCCACTGGAGAGAACCCCCGCCAGGGTCCGATGCCGTTTTTCGCAGGAAACACCGCCCCGTGCGGCAGAGCCGTTCCATCAGATGTTCCTGGACGGCACCGGGCAGGATGCGGAAAAACCCTTTTTTATAATAATAGCCCGGATAGCCATACCAATCGGAAGCGTCCCGACTCCCGATCAGCAGGGTCATGATGTGCTGGTCCTCCGGATCTCGAAGGTTCTCAGGCCTATGGTAGGAATCAGGAATCGGTTTCAGCTGGCCCCATTCGCCGTTCTTCTTCGTCTCCCGGTGGGCCACTTCAATGACCATTCCCTTTCCTTCAAGGGTAGCAAGAACATCGACAGAATAGAGAATCTGATAGGGCGCTCTCCAACGGCCATACCCTGCTTTTGGTTGCTCTTGCAAGGCCCCTCGCAGGGAAGTGAGATGATTTTTCCATTCCGGTTGCGGAGAAACGAGTTGAAGATGGCGTTGCCCTGGGGGATGCGGAGAATCGGATGCCCTGGCATAACCCGGCCGGAGAATAGCTTCGTCCTTAAAGTCCTCGTCCTCCAACCAAACGTCTTCTTCATCTTTATCCCATCCATCGCTCTCAATGTAGGCCTCCAGATGCGCTGGATCGCTGTTGCTCTTGCCTCTCAGGTACCCTTTATTCTCTGCGGCAAGGAGTGCCGCCCAGATGTGCTTGCAGGTATCCCCCTCCCCTACGAAATAGGGACAAGTGCATGAGACGTGGACCGTATCCTTCTCCCGGTACAGGACCACTGTGTACATACCGGTCCCGAAGACGATTGCCTCCATCTCCTCCCGGTTTCCATGGATGATCTGAACCGCCCCGTCCCTGTAATAAGAAGACCCTCGTGCACGAACCTTGTCGTCAACATAACGTGAAAGATAAGTCGTCAGCGCCATTATTTAATGTTTCTCCTTACGTATCCCCCTCATCACTGCTTTCCGGAGGGACAGCGGGTCATAAACTCTCTCCTATCGAAGCTGAAAATCTTCCTTCACTTTTTTAAGTGCCTTGTTAAATGCATTTGCCGCCTCTTTGGGAGGAGATGTTTCCCCGCCTCCCACCTTTATTTCCACATGAAATTGGATGGGAGTGTTTGCCCTTGCCCTAATTTTTAATAGCTCAGGCATGATCTCACCCAGATCCTGGACCTGGGATGGTTCAAACTCTGCGCTCGCGACGACAAGTCATCCATTCCTTGGCACCCCGGATGTTCTCAGGATATGCTGGAGATTCAAGATCACCTGGAAGGCCAAATTTGCCCCTTAAGGATTCTGCCGCTGCTAAAAACCATGCTTCAAATTCTCTTTTTGCAAGAACAGCCGCAACCGGCAGATCACTGCGTGCCATCACAGTCCTTTTCAGCAAGAACGGACCTTGCTCGGCCGGGCAACAGTTTTCCCAGTCACAATCCTTGACAATGAGAATTCCGCCTCTTCATCAGGCTGTATCTGATTCAATCTCAAAAGCTCTCCGGCAGTTATGACCTGGACACCAAAATACATCGGTATATTACTCCAACGGATCATCCTGTCTGTAAACTTTGCCGACTCCATGGTTCTTGTCATCAGGAGATTCTGATCAATCCTCTAACGGATGAACATCGCTTTGGAATCATTCCTCTTCATACCAAGGTAGCTCAGAGATTACTGCAACAAATACGACCTCAGGTAGAAAGAGGTTTCGAAAACGATAAAAACAAATAATCCCTGAACAAATATTTTGCCAATAGCCTGAAGATCGCAAAGATTATAGGTTATTTGACTGATGCCTGTCAGATACTCCTTCTCTTTGCTGAGATGAAAACGAACACAAAGGCTAAGGCCAAAAGGGTCATGAAAGCATCTTATACCCAGCTTTCATTTGACCTTTAAAGGCTACTTTTAATTTTTTTTCGGAACAGTCTTTAATACGCATAAATATACGTGCACGTAAAAAAATATACGCTCGCGCAAATTTATGCGCGCCACTCATACCACGCTCCTTTCCTTGTCCCATGCAATCTCAATTTTTCTCCTTTAACAAGCTTTGTGTTGGAAGGGCTCGACGCAATGTCTCTTCTCGTCCAAATAGAAGAACTCCCAGAACACGTATTGCCCTTACCTCGTGATTTGCCTCAACCGCCCCAAGTGCTTTGGCCACTTCCAGGTCGGATAACGACAACAATGATTCGTCGCCGCGGCCTCTATTTTCCCGGATCATTCGGCGATATCGCTCAAATTCGATGGGATCGAGATCCTCCCAAGCGACACCGTTCAAGACCAATGATGAATAGTCCAGTATGCCTTGATCTGCTTGAAAAGCCTGCATCTCGTGAAACGTGTATGGGATACAAGCAGGCTTCCCATCACCCCCCAGCGCACGACGTATAAATTTTCCGTCAGCAGTACTTACCGGAGAACGCGCAGGGTGGATCTCTGTGATGATCACAGGAAGACCGCTGAGGCCAATTTCTGAAACCCTCACTGTTAAAGAAGGGCGCGTCCGATTTGAAATCATTGCTTGAATTCGAAGGGGGTCAGTGCGCTCCCCTTCATGGCGAGGCCGTGAACCTGAAATCTTTCCATCGTCTTCAACCCCGATGAAAAGATACCCCGGCCGGGTTCCCAATCTGTTCGCAAGGCAGACGACGGACTCAACAAGCTCTGCATCGGAAAGAGGTTTCGTTTTTTCGCTCTTGAACTCAACCTCTAGGGATTCTCCTGCTGTGATAATACCGAGTGCCTTTTCAGGATTCAAAACTTCCCCCCTTTGAAAGGACGAATTAATTAGAGTTTGTCCACAAACTTAAGGTTTTCCAAAAGGTCGTCATTCCGGCGAAGGCCGGAATCCAGTAATTTCAAAATCTTCTGGATGCCGGATCAAGTCCGGCATGACGGGGAAAGCGCATTTATAAACAGACACTAATTAATGAAAGGGACTGTTCATCGGAAGACCAGGGTCCTTTTTTTCTGCCTATCCTTGGCTTTTTGGTAATTCTTTACCAGGTTATTCCAGAATGAGGCAGGAATGCATAGAACTCTTTCAAGTTGAAGGGCTGTATCTGCTGTAATAAGGGTGTTTCCTGTTACTATTTTATTAATTATTTTTTGGGGACAGTCTGCCAGGTGAGCCAGTTCCGTTTGGGTCATTCCGATGGCTTCAAGAGTTTCATTCAGGGTTTCCCCTGGTGGAATGGCGTAGTTCGGCTGGTAGTGGGTTCTTTTCATTTTATAGGAGTATAGTAGTATTTCTATCAAAAATTTTTAAAAGGGTCAAACTAAATTGAGCACAAAGAAACCAACGGGGTGATGTTTGAGATTGTTGGTACTACTTGCTTTCAATGATCCGACGGCCTTCCAGGCGGCTGAGAATATCGATTAGCTTTGGTTTCCGGGCGTTGTCCCGGCGGAGTTTAACCAGATAATCTTTCCACTCCTCTTCTCGTTTCAGTTTTTTCAGAAGGCTCTGTGCCTTCCTCAGATAGCGTGCGGCTTCTTCATAAGCTTTGGGCTTGGTTAAGGCAATCTGTCTTTCAACAATATCCTTCCATATGGTTATGGCGCGGTCAGGGAAATGATCTGCCACTGCTTCAGCAACCTGATCATCCTGATAGCCCTCACCATACCAATAAACTCCTTTCTTTGATTTCTTATGATCATACCATTTGAGGACATCGTTAGGCCGCTTTTCCTCAATGGCAATATCAATCAGTACGCTGGTCATTGGGAATTCGCTCTTCCTGACCTCCCGATCCTCCTTCACGCCCGTCTCAGGCATAGGCCATGTGGGATCTGATTGAGGAAGTTTACCTGTCTCCAAATAAAGAAGTGCTGCAGTCCGAACTTCTTGCCACACTTTTGCCTTTTCGGTTGCTTTCTTCATGTCCTTAAAGGTATAGAGTGAGGGCGATTGAAGAAAATCTTCAGTCCGAAAAGCTGCAACTTTAAGCCAATTCCCCTCTTTTTCTCTCATCTCACGCAGTGTATCTTTCAATTTTTTGCCAATCCCCGGCCATTGTTTCTGTGTGGCTTTAATACCCTTGTGAATCCACTCCTCAGCTTCCTCCAATCGTTTGGCCTTTCTAAGCACATCAACCAAACGTGTATAGCTTCCTGTGATGACCGCTTCCTGCTCACATAAGGTTATGATTTCTTTATGCCGACTGGAATTTTCAAGGGCTCGTATAATCCAATTGGTCAGGCTATCCCTTTGATAACTCCGCGAAAAACTATCCTCGCCTTTCACCGGCTGGAATTTATTCAATCGCTCAAGAAGTCTATCGGCCACGATATTCCAATCCGAAGCCTTCTGTTTCTTCTTCCAGAAGGATTCCGCTCCATAGCAAAGCTCATACTTATCTTCTAATTCCGCATTGATTGCCCAGAGCATCTGTTCGACCGGAGAGAGCGAAGACCGGGGAAGGGCCTGAAACACAATAGCCAGGCAGGAAGAGATTTCAATGCCCGTTTCTCCTTCATCATCACTCATTTCTACCTGCCTTATGCCCTCCTCGAGGAGCTCCTTTCCCAGAGCAACGACCTCATCTGCGTGTCCTTTTGCCAAAAGGGATTTTAAGCGACCTTTCACCCGTGAGTAATCCGGGGTATATCCTTCATGATTCCAATGGTTCCTCCAACCAGGCTCTGAACTTAACTCCCGGATTTCTTTCCTCACATCAGCCACTATTTTTTTAAAGGACCCCTTAGAAAGATTTTGACGGTCCCGCAGATCTTCTCGGACAACGGAATGTCTTTCTGCCATATCTTCTATCAGTGCGATGAGTTGCTCTCTGCTTTGCTCCTGCAGAAAACCTTTTAGTTCACTTTGAGTGGGTTTAACAACTTTTTTTGAGGATAAAGTTTCAGTATCCTCCATCTCCTCGTGCTCTCCATTTTCTTCTTCCTCATCATCCCACCCCACCTCATCCGAATCGTTTTCCAACAACGAGAGGCGTTGATCCTGTTTTGCCGCCTGGGGGACCTCTATATTCTTCTTCAGATGATCGAGATATTCAAGCGCCACGGCCACAGCATGTTTACAGTTATTTCCGTAAGGACAGGTGCAGATTGATATCAGTTCTCCGTCTTTAAAATCAACCTCTGTGGCATACTTTTGTCCTCCATGAACCCAGGCAATTAGTGAACCTGTTTGCGTTTGAGCCAATTCCATAACCCGATGGCTTCGCTGGTAGCTCTGCCCCCGGGAAAGAACCCTGCTTCCAGCCCATTCCTGGAGGTCATCCCATGTCAGTTCTTTGAAAAGGTTTTCTTTTGATATTTCTCGGCTCACTTTTTCACTTCCCTTAAACTCTTCATAGAGAAACCTGCCTTTTCAACCAATCTTTCATAAAAAAATTTCAGGGCTTTCTCAGCGGCCTTCTCTTTTATCTCTCTTCGGCTCCCTTTAAGATTCAACTTTATCACCAAGGTTCTTCTTCCGTTGGACATTCCTATAAAAACAAGTCCAACAGGTTTCTCCTTCGTCCCTCCTTTTGGTCCTGCCACCCCTGTCGTGGATAAGCCGAAGGTCGTTCCGAAAGCTTTACGAACTCCTTGAGCCATCTTTTGGGCTACCCGGGAACTGACAGCGCCATATTTCCTGATATCCTTCATCGGGACCCCTAAATGTTTTTGTTTCGATTCATTACTGTAGTTGACCATTCCTCCCATAAAATAGTCCGAGCTTCCCGGGACATCGGTGATGCGGTCGCAGATCAATCCTCCGGTGCAGGATTCGGCAATGGAAAGGGTTGAGCCTTTTTTCCTTAAAAGGTCTCCAATGGATTTTTCTAATTTCATAGCTTATCCTTACGTCCCCCCTCACCCTGTCCCTCTCCCCTGGTGGGAGAGGGAAAAAACTGCTGGGAGAAATTTAATAATTTGAAGAATGATATTGGAGTAAATTCCTGCTAATACATCATCCAGCACCACTCCGAATCCTCCCTTCAGCCTTCTCTCCAGGTGGCGGATGGGGAAGGGCTTGAGAATATCGAAAAACCGGAAGAGGAAAAACCCGATGATGACAAGCCGGGTCGTCTTTGGAATCCAGAGCATGGTGATGAGAAAACCCATCATCTCATCGATCACGATACTCCGATCATCTTTTTTCCCAAAAAATATTTCGGCATTTCCGGATAGCCAAACGGATAGAAAGAAAAAACCGGCAAGTGTAATTTCGTAAATGGGCGATTGGATTCCCGAAAGGAAGTAATAGACCGGAATGGCGATGAGGGTTCCCAGCGTCCCGGGAGCGATCGGAGAATAACCAACACCGAAGCCAGTAGCGAGTAAGAGGATAAAGCGTCTCATCTTTGATTGAGGGTTCAAGGATTCGAGGGTTCATGGGTTCGAGTGGAAAGAAATTCATTATAAGTTCAAGCTTAACTCCTTGAACCCTTGACCCCTGGAACCCTTTGTTTACAATCGAACAACGACTCCTCTTTCTTTCAGGTACGATTTGACCTGTTTCACGGAGTATTCCCGATAATGAAAGATGGAGGCAGCAAGCACGGCATCGGCTTTTCCAAAAACAAGACCTTCGTAGAGGTGTTCGAGCGAACCGACCCCCCCCGATGCAATCACGGGGATGCCCACGGTTTCAGAAATGGTCCTTGTCAACCCGATGTCATACCCATCCTTTGTCCCATCCCTGTCCATGCTGGTTAACAGGATCTCTCCTGCTCCCATCTCCTCCATCTCCTTGGCCCAGAGGACTGCATCGATCCCTGTTGGTACTCTTCCTCCGTGCGTGTATACCTCCCACCCCTGCCCTCTTTTCTTGGCATCGATGGCAATCACAATGCACTGGCTCCCAAAACGTTTCGAAGCTTTCTCGACAAGAGCGGGGTTTTTGACGGCAGCCGTATTGATTGAAACCTTATCCGCGCCGGCCCTGAGAAGGTTCCGAATATCCTCCAACCGCTTGATTCCACCTCCAACCGTGAGGGGAATGAAAACCGCCTCCGCCGTCTTTCGAACGATGTCGATCAGGATCTCCCGATCCTCATGGGAGGCGGTAATGTCCAGAAAGGCGATTTCGTCTGCGCCCTGTTCATCATAGGCCTTTGCGTTTTCAACCGGACCGCCTGCATCCCTCAGGTCTATGAACTGGGTTCCTTTGACCACCCTCCCGTCCTTCACATCGAGACAAGGTATAATCCGTTTAGCTAGCACCTTATTCTTTTTCTCCCATAAGTCTTCAATAGTCTACGTTAGTGTTTCCGTTTTTTTTCGGAATATTAAATTTCGAAGCACGAAATACGAAATTCGAAACAAGCACGAATGTTCAAAACACCAATTTCCCAAACCTAAAAGTTTAGCGTTTAGAATTTTGAATTTGTTTCGGATTTCGATATTCGAATTTCGGATTTCCTTCTGGCTATCCGGATCGCTTCTTCCAAATCGAGGCTTCCGGCATAGAGGGCGCGGCCCGTAATGACCCCGATCACTCCATCGGACTCTAACTCCATGATCTGTTCAATATCTTCGATTCGAGAAACGCCTCCGGAGGCAATCACCGGGATGGAGGTGGAGCGAGAAACATTCCTGGTGGATTCAAAGTTTAAACCTGTTCTCATTCCATCTTTCTCGATATCTGTAAAGATAATGGCTGACAGGCCGATCCCCTCAAACCGCTTCGCCAGTTCAACGACCTCCACGGAATCGGCCTCTTTCCAGCCCTCCACGGCCACCTTCCCTCTCCTGGCATCGATTCCGAGGATCACCCGTCCTGGAAATCTGCGACAGGCTTCTTTAAGAAGGTCCTGATTCCGGAGGGCGGCTGTCCCCAGAATGACCCATCCTGCCCCGGCATGGAGGTAACCTTCGATCGTATCCAGATCCCGGATCCCCCCGCCGATCTCAACGGGAATACGGAGGGTGTACACTATCTCCATAATCAGAGACCTGTGGATAGGTTTTCCCGCCGCCGCACCGTTGAGATCGACCACGTGGAGCCTCTCGGCTCCTTTCGACTCCCAATGCTTTGCCATCTCAACGGGATTCTCGGAATAGACCGTCTCCTGATCCATTCTTCCCTGGGCAAGTCTCACGCATTTTCCATCTTTCAGGTCTACGGCAGGGATGATGATCATGGTTTTTTTTCTTCCAGTTCCGTTGCCCCGGGCAGCTTTCTCAAGGCTTCATCCATCCCCACGCTCGCCAGTTCCTCCGCAGTTACCCATTTGGCTTTCCGCCTGAAGAAGGAACCGATCTTAAAGAGATTCTCGCTCAGGGGCCTCTGGGTCTCATCCATCCTCCCTCTCCACACCTCTACCCCATCCTTCAACCGCATCAGGTGAAAGTCGAATCCTACAGAGGCAGGACGTTCCACTCCCAAGGAAGATCCGACCCTTTCTTCAAAACGGAAAACAAACCCAATGGAGATGAAATCACTGCCAAGCTCCCGACCCAGTTCGATGGAGGATGTTTTCGGCTTCTCCTGGAAATCTTTGTGGTCTCGAAGAACAAGAACTTCCTCCACCCTCTCAATAGGGATGATCTCGAACATTCCTTTCGCCTCCATCTTCTGATAGAGAAACCGTGTGAGCGTATTCCGAGCACCGGGAAGGATCTCTCCCCTCTTGTAAACAGACCTGCAAACGGGGCAGGTCGTTTCCTGTCCGATGAAGAAGGGAAGGATGGCCAACTTAGGCCTCTCTTCCGCCCTCATTTCCGCCGCCCATAAGAATGTCAATCCCATGAACAGGATCCAGAATGAAAAGGCCCACACGGCCCCATTTTTAAATATCTTCTTCATCTGTTAGCGCCTTTCTTTTCAGGGGTGAGCAGAGAGGTAACCGCCTCTTCTTTTTTGCCTAAACCCTTGAGAAGCATATCCACCACTTCCCTCACGGCCCCTGTCCCCCCATTCTTTAGGGTGACATAATGTGAAACCCGTTTTACTTCCTCAGCGCCATCGGCCACACAACATGATAAACCGGCTCTCTTTAGGACAGGAATGTCCTGAATATCATCACCGATATAAGCAACCTCTTCATCCCGGAAGCCATATTTTTTCAGGATGGCCTCATAGACTTCTTCTTTATGTGAGACCCCTTGCTGGACCTCTTCGATCCCGAGCTCTTTCGCTCTTCTTCGGACCACTTCCGAATCCCTGCTGGTCAGGATTCCAACCAATAAACCGGCGGCTCTGGCCAGGGAAACTCCCATTCCATCCCGGACGTGGAATCTTTTAAGCTCCATGGAACCGGGGCCGAGGATAATTCCTCCATCCGTCATCACTCCATCCACATCCAAAAGCAGCATTTTTATGATTTGAATTCTCTCTTGGATGCTCTTCATCCTATGCCATCTCCCATTTCCTGATCATATCATGAAGGGTCTTGGTCTGTCGGAGCAGCCCCTCCATCTCAATGAGTGAAATCATGGTGGAAGCATCTGAAAGGGCTTTCACTGGATCAGGATGGACCTCGATGAAAAGTCCATCAACCCCTGCCGCCACTGCTGCCCGGGTTAAAGAGGGGGCGAATTCTCTCTGCCCACCGGAGATGCTCCCTTCCCCACCGGGTAGTTGCAGACTATGCGTCACATCAAAAAACAGAGGATATCCGAAGGACCGAATGATGGAAAACCCTCTAAAATCCACGATGAGGTTATTGTATCCAAAAGAAGTTCCCCGTTCTGTCAAAAATAAATTCTGATTGCCTGTGGAGACGAACTTTTCTATGAGGGGCTTCACATCCCAGGGCGCCAGAAACTGCCCTTTCTTAACATTGACCGGTTTCCCCGTCCGGGATGCGGAGAGTATCAAATCCGTCTGTCTGCATAAAAAGGCCGGTATCTGCAAGGCATCCAGAATCTCAGAGGCCGGTTTTATTTCATCCAACGCATGGATATCGGAAATCACCGGAACAGAAAACTTTTTCTTGACCTCGCTCAATATCTTCAGTCCCCGATCGATCCCGGGTCCCCTGAAGGAGGTGATGGAAGTCCTGTTGGCTTTATCATAGGAACTCTTAAAAATAAGGGGGATGTTCAGGCGATCGCATACCTCTTTAAGTTTTTGTGCTGTCGTAAAGATCATCTCTTCATTCTCAATCACACAGGGACCCGCTATCAGCACCATGGGGTTTCCCTTACCGATCCGGATCCCTCCTACTGTCACTTCGTTCATGGATGGCTCCTTTGTCGTCCCCCTCCCCCCGTGGTCGGGTCTTTTCCACCCGACCGCCCCTCTCCCTTTTCAAAAAGTCGGTTTTTTCATATTACGACACAGTCTCATAGAGGAGAGGGTAAAGGGGATCTGAATTCGATCAAATCGACCTCGCAAAGTTCTCCAGTATCCTTAATCCCTTCTGCTGGCTTTTTTCCGGATGGAACTGGGTAGCGAAAAGGTTCTCCTTCCGGATGCTCGAAACAAAGGGAATTCCGTATTGGGTGAACGTTGAGTTCCATTGTCCCTCATCCGGGACCACGTAATAGGAATGGACGAAGTAGAAGAAGTCCCCATCCGTCAGCCCTTGAAGCAAAGAAACCTCCCTTTTTTTCTCAATCGTATTCCATCCCATGTGGGGAACCTTATGCTCCGGATCGCCCCGGAACCTCACCACTCTTCCTTTGATTAGGTCCAGTCCCTTCTGGTTTCCGAATTCCTCGCTCTCGGTAAACAGGATCTGGAGGCCCAGGCAGATGCCGAGATAAGGCTTGCCTTTCTCAATGGATTGAAGAATGGGTCCGACCAAACCATGTCTCTCCAGGTTTCCCATGCAATCCTTAAAAGCGCCTACCCCGGGAAGAACGATTGCCGAAGCCCCGGAAATCGCTTTTCTGTTTCGGGTCACCTTTGCTTCGAAACCGACTTGCTCAAAGCCCTTCTGAACGCTCCTGAGATTTCCCATCCCGTAGTCAATGATGACGATCTTTGGTTTCATAGCGCTAAATGAAAAGGGTTCAAGGATTCAAGGGTTCATGGGGCCGAGGAAAGACCAATGTTTTAACAAAGTTCTAAGTGAATTCACTTGACCCCTTGAACCCTGAACCCCTTGGTCCCTTTATTTTTACAAGACTCCTTTGGTCGAAGGAATTCCTTTGGCGCGCTCATCGAGCGAGACAGCCTCTCTTATTGCCCTTCCCAGTCCCTTGAAAACAGACTCCACCATGTGATGGCTGTTCCGCCCGTAGAGAAGGTTGATGTGAAGCGTCATCCTTGCGTGATTGGCAAGGGCCCTCAAGAACTCCTCCACCAGTTCCAGATCAAAGGTCCCGATCTTGGATCGCTTAAGCTTCATGTTATAAACCAGGCACGGCCTCATCGAAAGGTCCAGGGTGACGGCGGCCAGGGTTTCATCCATCGGGATCAAACCCAATCCATAGCGCCAAATCCCCTTTGCCTCTCCCAATGCCTTTCGGATGCCATCTCCCATACAGATTCCCACATCTTCGACCGTATGGTGACCATCCACGCCGATGTCCCCTTTTGCCTTGAGAGAGAGGTCCATCCTGCCGTGATAGACCAGTAGGCTGAGCATATGATCGAAGAAGGGGATGCCTGTTTGGATCGCATGTTTACCGGACCCATCCAGATCTAACTTGAGGAGAACCTCGGTCTCCTTCGTCTTCCTCTTCACCTCTGCCTTCCGATGTCTCTTCATCCTATCTCCTCGCTCTGAGCTCTATTTCACGAGATGCTGAAAT
>JAGVBT010000142.1 GCA_020059605.1 Deltaproteobacteria bacterium | reverse complement strand
GGTGAGAACCAAAAGAATTTCATTCACGTCGGTCGATAGGTTTCCGGAGGATATCGGTAATGTATGGAAGCAAGCTGCTAGGGGTCATGAGTGGATACTGGAGCGCAGGAAGACATACCTGGACTGGCGGTTTATGGCTAATCCCGACCCTTATAAGATCTGGATCGCCCAAGAAAGTAATAGAACCGTGGGGTACGTGGTCCTTAAGCAAGGTGTGTGGAGAGGGATAAGGATGGGATACCTGGCCGATTTCTTGGTAGCCGAGGAGAAGCCTTTTGTTTTTTCGGGCCTGATTGCGCATGCTGTGAAAGCGTTGAGGAATGAAAAGGCCGGTCTGATAGCTGCCTGGGCCGTCAAGGGCGGGTGGTATCATCTGGCACTCAAGAAATATGGATTCTTGCGGTACAAATCTGTTCCTGTTATCTGTTATAAAAATGATTTTGGCAGGATGATCATTGACAAAAGATTGAAATGGCATTTCACGATGTCCGATTCGGACAACATATGAGGAATCACGTGCCAGTTGGGGAAGAACGTCCTGAGGTTCATGCATATGGCCTGCATCAACTCAAGAATCAGAGAGGTAGGTGACGTGAAGGAAATCATCGGGCATTGGGACAGCCAAAGACTTATGCCCGTTGGGGGAAAGGGACGTTAAGCTCGACGCGGGCGTGAGTGGAAAAGGGGAATCAGGTAGATGGACCAGAGGAGCGATTCGTTTCAGGTAGAGGGGGTGGAGCAAAGGAAAGAAAAGGAAGCGGAGTTTCACAACAGGAGGGAACGTCTTAGGCAAACCGACAGGGGAGCGTATGAATCAATTACGCAGAACAAAAGATTCTATTCCATTACGAGAAAAACCAAAGATTACATCAAGCGCTATTTCAACGAAAGATGTCCGGGCCAAGATCTTCTGGATTATTGCTGTGGTACGGGCGGTTTCTCTGTCATGGCCGCCAAGGCAGGTGCGCGGGTGACGGGTATCGACATCTCTGATGAATCGATCAAGTCTTGCAGAAATCTTGCACGCGAAAAGGGAGTGGAAGATGTGACCTCTTTTCATGTCATGGATGCGGAAAAATTGCGATTCCCTGCTAATTCTTTCGATATTGTGTTCTGCGGAGGCGTATTGCACCACCTAGACATAGAAAGAGCCTATCAGGAACTCTCTCGGGTACTCCGCCCTGAGGGAGAGATCATCTGTGGTGAACCCCTTGGCTACAACCCGTTGATCAAGTGGTATCGGAGGAGAACCCCTCAAATGAGGACGGAATGGGAGGCCGAGCATCTTTTGACACTTGAGGATGTCGATCTCGCCAAAAGGTATTTTGGGAAGGTGGAGACAAGATTCTATTACCTTGCATCAATCGCTGCGGTCCCGTTCCGTAACTCACGGATTTTTAATCTCATGTTAAGCGGTTTGGAGATGGTGGATGATGTTCTTCTCAATATACCGATCTTACAGAAACAGGCGTGGCAGATTTTCTTTGTTCTTTCAAAACCGTTCAAAGCAAATAGGAACAAGGGAAAAGGCGTCGAGTCATAGGTGAAGAAAGTTTGGTTGATAAAGGCGGGGGAACCCCTGCCGATTGAAGGAAAGGAGGTCAGACTATATCGGACAGGAATTTTGGCGGAGACCCTGGCCGCAAGATCGCATGAAGTTGTGTGGTGGACGTCGACTTTCAACCATGTCACGAAAACGCACCGCTTTCATGAAACCAGATCTGTGAGGATAGATAGAAATTATAAGCTGAGATTGCTTCATTCCGTTGCCTACAAGAGGAATGTAAGCGTTTTGAGAGTTGTCAATCATTACCTGGAGTCAAGGAAGTTCGCGTCCGAGGCGGAGAAAGAAGATCGACCGGACGTGATTGTGTGTAGTTTGCCGACAATAGAATTCTGCGTCGAGGCGGTACGGTACGGGAGATCTAAGAACGTCCCCGTCATATTGGACGTTCGAGATTTGTGGCCCGACCTGTTTCTCGAAATGGGTACTATCTGGTTGAAGCCTTTCCTGAAATTGGCTACCAGGCCGTGGTTCAGGATGGTAAGGAAGGCGTGTAAGGACGCCACAGCGATCGTGGGCATAACCCCTGGATTCGTGGAATGGGGGTGCCGCTGCGCCGGAAGAAAGAGAACGGATCGGGATAGATGCTTTCCCCATGCTTACAGCAAGAGTGACGCAAGTGAGGATGCTATAAAAGAAGCCAGGGAAAGATGGAAGAACCTCGGGGTAGGGGTGGATAAGGACGAGTTTATTGCGTGTTTCTTCGGGAACTTCGGTCGACAATTTGAGTTGGAAACCGTCATTGAGGGGTGCCGCAGACTCATGAAGGAGAATCGCAAAATTAGATTCGTCCTCTGCGGGAGCGGAGATTCATTGCCTTATTACAGAATACTGGCGAAAGGGTGCCATAACCTCCTGCTTCCGGGAAGGGTTAATAAGGTCGATATCTATGCGCTGATGAGCATGTCGTCCATCGGTTTAGCTCCTTATCGAAGCAATATAGGCTTCAAAGACAACCTCCCAAACAAACCTGTAGAATATTGGTCCTTTGGACTACCTGTGCTTTCGAGTTTGGACGGACTATTAAGTGAGGTGTTGAGTGAAAATCAATGTGGGGTGACCTACAGAAATGGTGACGTGGAAGGATTTGTTCGCTCTTTCCTTGAATTTTATGAGAATCGTCAGAGGTTAGCGGATATCTCGATGAATGCCATAAAGTTTTATGAGGCAAACCACAATGCTGAAAAGGTATATGCAAGAATGGCTGATTATTTAGAGGAAATTTCCCAGAAGGAAGTTTGAAAGATCGAGGACTTAGGGATTGTACGGTGCGGTAAAGCGAGGATTCGACATATTCGTTTCCTCTATGGGAATGATAGGTTTTTCTCTTATTCTGCTGTTTATAGGCTTAATGATCAAGGCGGACTCAAAGGGATCTGTCTTTTATAGAGGAACGCGGATTGGTCGGAATGGAAAGCCTTTCAGAATATTCAAGTTTCGAACCATGGTGGTGGACGCCGAAAAGAAGGGAGGGCAGTCCACGGCCATGAATGATCCACGGCTGACGAAGGTTGGAAAAGTATTGCGAAAGTACAAGCTGGACGAACTGCCTCAGCTAATAAACGTTTTTGCTGGCGAAATGAGTTTGGTGGGGCCACGGCCTCAGGTTGAAAAATATACGAGTCTTTACAACGCGGAAGAAAAAGAGATTCTGAGTGTTAGGCCTGGATTAACGGACTATGCATCCATAAGATTCGTCCATCTGGACAAGTTACTGGGGGATGAGGAGGTGGACCGGAGATACAGGGAGGAAATAGAGCCGGAGAAAAACAAGCTTCGCTTGAAGTATGTTAGAGAACGGTGTTTCTTGGTGGACCTAAAGATTCTTATCTTCACAGTCTTTAGGCTGTTGCGAATTAGGTCGTTATGGAATACGTGAAGCTGGGATCCACTCCCTTGGAAGTCTCAAGGATCGGATTCGGATGTTGGGCGATAGGAGGCCATGGCTACGGGTACGTCGATGGCGATGTTTCAAAGAGGGCAATCCGGAAAGCTTTAGATCTCGAGATAAATTTTTTTGATACTGCCAACGTATACGGGTTTGGGTATTCGGAGTCTCTGTTATCAGAAGCTTTGGGAGAACGGAGGCATAATGTTGTGATAGCGACTAAAGTGGGTGTGAACTGGGACTCAAAGGGTAAAACCTATCGCGACTGCTCTCCGCGCAATATCTCCCAATCGCTAGAAGAAAGTCTTCGGCGTCTGAAGGTCGATTGCATACCCCTTTATCAGATACACTGGCACGACGGCAAAACCCGAATTGATGAGATCATGGACACGCTTGGACGATGCCGGGAATCAGGGAAGATCAAATACATTGGGTTTTGCGGCTTTCCAACTGCGCTAATCGATGTGGCGTGTTCGTTAGGTGAGCTGGTATCAATGCAGGCTCTTTATAATGTGAAGAGAAGGGAAAACGAAAAGACCATGAAAAATTGTTTTTATGGTCATCGAATGGCAGTGGTAGCCTATGAAGTCCTCGGAAGAGGATTGTTTTCCGGGAAGTATGGGGCTGGCTCAAGGTTTGGTGAAAAGGATACGCGTGGCAATGATCCGGAATTTCAGGGGAAACAACTGGCAAGGAACATTGAGATTTCACGGGTGCTGGGAGAAGTTGGCGCAAAACATGGTAAGTCTGCAGCTCAGACTG
>JAGVBT010000016.1 GCA_020059605.1 Deltaproteobacteria bacterium | reverse complement strand
TGCGGAGTACGGGTTAAGGGGCAGGACGGACAGCCAGTTTGTGGAGGATTTGTATGATGGGATCCTTCGCCGGGGGGCGTTGCCGTCGGAGGTGAGTTATTGGCTGACTTTTTTGGGCGGGTCGACCAGGGAGGTGGTGCTTCAATACTTTACCGATTCGCCCGAGTTTCAGATACGAGTCCAGCAAGTGATCGATGCGGGGTGTTTGTAATATTCCGCTTGAATTTCATGGTTCGGGAAAAACGGGGGGCCCTCATTTTGCCCCCGTTTTTTATGCCGTTAAGAGGGCGAAATGGCTGGTAAAGATATAATAACAACTGACAAAAAGTGACAAGATCCCTGACAAAGCGCCGCTTTTTTCCCGCTAAGATACCTTCAATCCCTTTTGCTTTATAACCTACTGAATTAATTATTTTTTATTTAGTAAGAAATCCATTCTTTGAATTGCCGTTTGGCATATTTCTTGTATATCAATATGATTGAACTTTTTGGGGATGGGTGAACATACAAGATGCGGAAGATCCCGTTATTTTTCCTCAGTATTTTACTCCTTACACAGTCCGTTTCCTATTCAACCGATTTTTACTATTTAATGACATCCGACAATATTGGAATACCCGGTTCAACTTTTCCGTCATGTCCAGGGCCGACAAGTTGCGGTTACCTGGGGGAGACGCACCCGGAATTTACGGCCTACCATCAGCAAGACATTTACGCCATGCCACCGGAGGGTTATGCTTTTGTTAGCTGGGAGGGAGACCTGGCAGGGGTACAGGACTTCTCAGCCCATAAAATTTCAGTGACCATGGATAGAAATCGGTCCATCAGTGCCAATTATGTTCAGGCAAAATACACCACCATGACCACACGGGGATACATCCATTCCTCGCCATTGCTTTATGATATCAATCATGATGGATACAAGGAAATCATCGTGGGTGATATGGCGGGGTATATTTACTGCTTCAACCACCTGGGAAGTAAGCTCTGGGAATATTACGCCGGAGATGCCTTTGATCAAACGGTCTCTCCCATTCCCCAATGGTTCAATCCAGAAGTGAAAAACAACAATCAGCTCGGGAATATCACGATTCAATCCTCATGTGCGGCCGGAGATATCGATGGTGATCAAAGACCGGAGATTATTTGCGGAGTGGGAGGATTCGTCGATTCCGGAACAGGCGGCTCAGGCGGAACGACAACAGGGTTCGGACCTGTAGGCCAGGGCGGTATATTAATCCTCAATGCGGAGGGGAGACTCAAGCTTCTCATACGGGGCTGGGACACGTTTGACGGTCTCGGCAACCCCGTCCAGGATGGTTTTTCCGACGGGTTTTATTCAACCCCGGCCATTGCCGACCTCAACAACGACGGAAGACTTGATTTGGTCATAGGAGGGACCGACCAGAACATTTATGCTTTCAAAATCGAGGGACAAGACACGTCAAAAGACAGCGGTGGGATTAAGGTAAAATTCTTTCGTCCTCCCGGCAGGGATGGACTTTGGCCGGCGCCGGTTTTTGAAAAAGACGACGATGGAGATGGGAAGTATAACGAAGACCCCGTGGGAGATTGCACTCCTTTCACTTATTATAATACTGCCGATGATGTTTCAGGATACCCCATGGTGGACGACGACGGAGATGGTCTGATCGACGAGGGGGCCCCGGGAGACGATGATGAAGATTCTTCTTCCCAAATCGGATACATTGATTGGGGTAAGGTTGATGAAGATGAATTCGAATGGCCTTTTAGAACAACGGATACGGTGGTTTCCTCTCCAGCCATTGCCGATATTGACGGGGATGGAACTCTGAACATTCTCATCGGAGGAGATTCGTCGGCCGGAACCCCCCTGAAAAGCTCGAGAAAGTTTATTCCGGCGGGTGGCGCGCTGCGAGCCCTTACGGTGGAGGCCGAGGAGATTGGGAATTTTCCTCAATGGATTGAACAGGTGATATGGTCTTCCCCGGCTATCGCAGATATCGATCGGGATGGTCAAAAAGAGGTCTTTGTCGGAACAGGACTTGTCCTAACGGATGGTGCAGGGGAATTAAAGGGTAAGGGAATTTATGCCTTTCGGGGGAATGGAACTCCCTATCTGACGGGTAAATCCCCACCGGGCCTGTTTGCCTCAACCCAGGATGCGGTCTTTGGTTCTCCCGCGATCGGGGATATCAACGGGGATGGTGAACTGGAAGTGGTGGTCGCTGACTTTTCGGGATATCTCTACGCATGGAATCCGGCGGGGGATCTCCTGCCTGGTTTTCCTATGCTTCCCCTTATTGAACATCCGGGCGACCCCCATGCGCAGATCAGGAGCTCGCCGATCCTAATCGATGTCGACGGCGACGGGATCCCTGAAATTGTCATCGGGGCTGGATGGTCCATAGTGGCTGTCCGCGGGGATGGCACGATGGTTCCGGAATTTCGTTACGGACACACAAATTTCACCACAGGAACCTCACCTGTTTTTGCAACCCCGGCGGCAGCCGATCTGGATAACAATGGGAAGATCGACCTGGTTTGGGTAACGGGAGCATCAAACGATGGGGGGAACACGATTACGAACGGAGTCATTCACGTATGGGAACTCGGGAACTTTCTTGTCCATGCCAATCCCTGGCCCATGTTTAAGCGGACCGGATCTCGGACATCATCGTATACGATCCAATTTGAGAACCCTCAATTCACCCCGCCGATTTCCACCATCCGGGCTGGTGATCTGCTGACTGTATCGGTTCAGGTTTATCCAGGTATCTCGCCCATTTCAACCGTGGAGTTTGAGATCGAGATGGAGGGATCCTCGATTGAAGCAATGATGATTGATAACGGTTCAAATGGGGATACCTTCGCTGGAGATGGAAGATACACCGCGGTTATTCAACTGCCCAGTCCAATCGGCGCCATTCGCGAGATGTCCTTCAGTGCGATTGGATATAACGGTGAGGAGGCTATATTCAAGGTTGAGGCCATTTGTACTCATATCAATACGTTGAATCTTGTCACAAAGTATTATCAGGATATCCTGGACCGGGGGCCTGAGCCTGGAGGGGTGGAGTGGTGGACGGCGGAGATTAACCGGATCATGGATTTAAGCATTGATGTCAAGGAGGGGTTTATTGCAGTGGGCAAGGCCTTTTTCAATTCGGAAGAGTATCTTCTGATGGCCAAGACGGATGCGGCCTATGTGACGGATCTCTATGAGACCTTTTTACAGCGGATTCCATCCCAGTCGGAAATCGATTACTGGGTGGGATATCTTACCACGGGAATGAGCAGAAACATTGCCTTGAACTATTTTGTTTACAGTTCGGAGTTTAAGCTTTACATGGAAGGGTTGTTTGGGGTAGGGGCGACGAGGCCGGAGAACAACCTGGTGAACGATTTTTACCGGGGGTTTTTGAACCGACTTCCGGACAGTACGGGTTTTCTCGGGTATTTAGGGTTAATGAGGGCGGCCCAGTGCACGGGGGCGCAGGCGGTGGAGGATCTTTCGCATGAGATTGCATTGGGGTTTATTCAGAGCGCGGAGTATGGGTTGAGAGCAAGGGCGGACAGCCAGTTTGTGGAGGATCTGTATGATGGGATTCTTCGTCGGGGAGCGTTGCCGTCGGAGGTGAGTTATTGGGTGACGTTTTTGGGTACGGGGACGAGGGCGGAGGCGCTTCAGTATTTTACGGATTCGCCTGAGTTTCAGATCCGGGTCCAGGAAGTCATTCAATCAGGGTGTTTTCAATAACCCGGGGGTTGCAGGAGGTCCTATGGACATTAAAAATGAAATGGCCTCTTCCAGGTGGATTCGTCTGCTTGTTTATTTGACCCTCCTCTGGGGAGCACTCTCCATAGGAGGGATGCCTGCTCCTTTCGCACAATCCACGGGCAGGACAAGCATTGCCCCGGTCTCCCCGGATTTTGTCAAAGTCATGCAGGATAGAGAGTCTGAAAGGGTCATGTTGCTGAGCGCCGAAGGTTTTGGCCTTGGGCTTCTTCCCTCTCCGATCGATCTTTCTCACCTCGAAGGCCAATCCGTTTCTCAGGAACCTCGGTTGCTTGGGTTTCCAGTCTCCTATGATCTTCGCAGTCAGGGCAAACTTACCCCTGTGAGAAATCAGGGAAGCTGTGGAAGCTGCTGGTCTTTTGCTACCCATGGATCACTCGAATCGAATCTCTTGCCGTACGAGTCCTGGGACTTTTCAGAAGACAACCTGATTCATTTTCATGGATATGACATTGATCCCTGCGACGGGGGCAATGCGGATATGGCTGCAGCCTATCTTGCGCGGTGGGACGGGCCTGTCAGCGAAGCAGATGATCCCTACAACTTTTTTTCTCCTCCGGGTTTGATCGAACGAAAACACCTGCAAGGGATGCTCATCCTTCCAAACAGGACAGGTTCCCTGGATAACGATTCAATCAAGCAGGCCTTGATGGCCTACGGGGCTATCTATACTTCGATGTACTGGGGGAGCGCCTATTACCATTCCGGGAATCGTGCATTTTATTACAGCGGCACCAACACCGCCAATCATGCCGTGGCCATCGTAGGATGGGATGACAACTTCGATCGAAATAAATTTTTGACCCCTCCTCCCGGGAACGGGGCTTTTATCATCAGGAACAGCTGGGGGACGGGATGGGGCGAAGGCGGATATTTTTATATTTCTTATTACGATTCGAAGATCGGGAGGAACAATGCTATTCTGCATCTTGCAGAGCCGACTTCCAATTACAGCCACATCTATCAGTACGACCCCCTGGGGTGGGTGGGCAATCTTGGGTATGGCAGCAACACCGCATGGTTCGCCAATATATTTCCGGCAGTTTCGAATGATCCCATCTCCGCGGTCAGTTTTTACACATCTTCTCTGAATTCCAGCTACGAGGTTCATGTCTATACCCAGGCGAGTTCCGGCCCAACCAGCGGTTCCCTTGCAGGAAGCAAGACAGGAACGATTTCCTTGCCCGGCTATCATACGATTGTTCTAAATGCTTCAGCTTCTGTAACCGCAGGCCAGAGGTTCTCGGTCGTCGTGAAACTTACAACACCCGGTTATCTTTACCCGATCCCGATGGAACGACCTTATACAGGATATAGCAGCCAGGCAACGGCAAACCCAGGAGAGAGCTACATCAGCAGCAACGGAACGAACTGGACCGACCTTACGAGTTATTATTCCAATTCCAATGTCTGTTTAAAGGCCTTTTCGGAGGCGCCTCCGGTCTCCCATCAAGCTATTGTCGATCTTATCATGAATTACTATAACGATATTCTTGAACGATCTCCGGATCAAGCGGGATTGGATTTCTGGGTTTCGGAGATTGAACGCACCATCGGATTGGGTATTGACATAAAAGAAGGATTCATTTCCCTTGCCAAGTCTTTTTTCAATTCTGCAGAGTACCTCTCCAGAGGTAAGACGGATGCGGCCTATGTGACGGATCTCTATGAGACCTTTTTACAGCGGATTCCATCCCAGTCGGAAATCGATTACTGGGTGGGCTATCTGACCACGGGAATGAGCAGAAACATTGCCTTGAACTATTTTGTTTACAGTCCGGAGTTTAAGCTTTACATGGAAGGGTTGTTTGGGGAAGGGGCGACGAGGCCGGAGAATAATCTGGTCAATGATTTTTACCGCGGGTTTTTGAACCGACTTCCGGACAGTGCGGGTTTTCTCGGGTATCTGGGGTTGATGAGGACGGCGCAGTGTACGGGGGCGCAGGCGGTGAGGGATCTTTCGCATCAGATTGCGCTGGGATTTATTGAGAGTGCGGAGTATGCGCTTCGGGGAAGGACGGACAGCCAGTTTGTGGAGGATCTGTATGATGGGATTCTTCGCCGGGGGGCGTTGCCGTCGGAGGTGAGTTATTGGGTGACGTTTTTGGGCACGGGGACGAGGGCGGAGGCGCTTCAGTATTTTACGGATTCGCCTGAGTTTCAGATCCGGGTTCAGGAAGTCATTCAATCAGGGTGTTTTCAATGAAAACGACAGACATCCGATGGTCATTTGAAATCTATTCTTTCGAATACCGGAGAGATAGGTTTCAAAATATCCATGGCTATGGCAGGGCGGACAACCAGCGGTCGGCGGAGATGATCCGCTGTGTGAAACCTTCGGTTCGAAATTTCTTACAGATTTCCGATTGATGTAAAAAAAGGGACGTTGGTTCAAATGCAACTTAAGCGTCCTCTCACTTTCCCAGAATCTTGACGCAGGCAGATGCCGATTGCTCGACGATTAGACTCGATTCATCTGAGAAGCAGATAGAGGCACATATTGATGAATCTGCTCCTATCTCTGTAACAGTTTAGTCCCTATTTTACCCGCCTGCCATCGGCACCTCAGCTTGAATTATTATACAGGGCAGCTTGAGCGGTTGCCGTATCAGCAGTGAGGAGGGTTTGCAGAAATTTCCTTGGATGGACACCTTGTCTTCTGGCGGTTTGCACCAGACTGGGAAGGATGCTGTGGGTTTTGAGTCCGCTTTCTGATCTTGTTCCGAAACATATCTTACGAAAGATCACCAAATGTCTGAGAGACTGTTCGGCGTGATTGTTCGTGGGCGGTACGCCGGGACGTCGGAGAAAGGTAAAGAGAAATCTTTGTTCGGGGCCTGCAAGATAGGCCCGGAGGGTCTCGGCGGGTTTGAACCGAAGCGGCTGTTTGCAGATGGTATGGAGTTCCCTGATAAATCTTTTTTCGATTTTGGTCGTCCTTTCCCAGGGGATATCGCCGGATTTGAGCTTCTGCCCCGTGTTGCAGAGTCGTGAGCAGAGGTTGATGAGGCGGTCGCAGAAGGGGCCGACAGCAGGGTCCTGGTCGGTTTGGGGCAGGAGCGCATGTTCGCCTTTGATTTCCTTCGCTTTTGTGGTGATATGGGCGATGCAAGCCTGCCAGTCCAGACCGATCCCGTTATAGGCGGCATAGCGGTCGCGCACGAGGGTCCCGTCAAAGTTTTCTCCGAAGATGTTTTTGGCCACCTCGGCAGACCGATGCCGGTTGATATGAAAGAAAGAAAGAAAGAAAGAAAGAAAGAAAGGTTTTCATTGCCTGCGAACCATACATAATGCCCCACACCATCACCGCGCCAGGAGGTTTCATCGGCATGGACCACGTCGGAGGCTCTGACCTTGTCACGCAGATCTTCATAGAGCGGCGTACCCTGTGAGGCTGCTTTGCGGTCGAACCCCAGGGCGGAGGCAGGGACCAAGCTGAGGCCGAATAACTCCCGGAGCAACTCCGTCGTTTTTCGATAGGGAATCCCGATCCGGTAGCGTAGATAGATCGCCACGGATTTTGCGACCGGCCCGATCGGGGCATTCAACAGTTCCCCCTCTGCTGCCTGAACCACCGGGCGATTGCACCGTGGGCAAAACGCCTGTCCATGCAGATAGCATGTAACCAGGGTTCGGGGCTGGATGACAATATCTTCCTGGACGTGCTCCGTCGTTTCTTGGATCGGTCTCAAGTGGTTGGATTGGCAATGGGGGCAGATCGTCGGAGCAGGCACCTTAACGGTCCGGTCAATATGGTCCGGCTTGGGCCGTACCCATCCCGGATGGCCCACGGGTGCCCCACGTTTTTTCTTCCCCCTCTCATTGGACGACGAGGGACTCTCAGCATTCTTTCCACCCGTCTGCGCTTCTTTCTTCTTATTCGGCTTAAATTGCCGCCGATGCAAGCTCTGAAGTTTTGCCTTAAGCTGCGCGTTCTCCCGTTCCAGAACCCGTATCCGCTCATCCCTATCTTTTAAGTGACCATCAAAGAGATCGATGATTCGCAGATGCTCCTGATACACCTCATGGGCCCGGCGGTACTCTTCCAAGACCCACTGGGTAGACAATCCATCCAGATACGGGCAACTGTACCTGTATAAACATTCAAAATCATGCGGCGGGTAGGGGTAACGGGGCACTCCTACTTGTTCTCCAGGTTCAGGATCTCCCAGTTGACTTTGGATAGCGCCTGGATAAACTCCCAGAGCCTCTGATAGCGCCTGCCCATCTCCAACGCTTTGGGGACAAGGTCCTTTCGTACATAGAGCGTGACGGTTTTTCTTTCTACCTTGGTCGTCAGGCTGTGGCCACTCATGGAGGGCGACTTTGAGATGGTCCCGATCAGGAAACTATCCAACATTGCCGCAATGTCCTCCCTCAGCCGGGCCTGGCGCTTCTTCAGGATGTCTGCTCGGCTCATCTCCTTCTCCACAAAATGAGTATTTATACTCATATATTTAAATCACAAAAACGCCCACATGTCAAGAACATTGTGAGCGCATGACTAAAAAAAGTTCCAAAAGGACTAAACTGTTACCTATCTTTGCAGCCTAGAAGAGGGGACGTTGGTTCTAAAACAACTTGTTATTTGTCTTCATGCAATAACCAGCATCTTCAGGTGGAAAGTGGATATTCTGCTACGGTGTTCTAAATCCAGGGAACCATGCCGCAATATCGAAATCGCTCCCAAAAGGATTAACAAATCTCACTCCTTCAATGGCAGCCCTTTGTCCAAAATTTTCACTGAACACAATTGGAATCTGGCTCAACTTAGCCGACGCCCAAATTTGCGCATCCCAATAAGCCATCTGGTAGGTACGGACCCCGCGGACAGCTTCCAAAACAATCGGTCCAGTAATATCCAATATCTCCCATGAGAAAAGGTAGTTTTGAATACGGCCATAAGCTTCTTCAGTAGTGAGTGGCGGTTTTAGTCTCCTTGTCGCATTGACGAAGAATTCAGCCAATACCTGTGATGTCAAAACACCCCAGCCATTGACTGCCAGATGATCCAGTATGGCTAAAGCTTGAAGTTGTTTGGATGGCTCGCCACAGTCATAAGCATAAAGCAATACATTCGTATCAACCATGATGCTATCTGCCATAACGCATCAGCCTTTCTTCATACGCATCTTCCCGTCTCCACCGCCTGCCCCCAGGGGCATGACCTTTGGCCATGCGTTTGGTGATGAAGGCCCTTTCACGCTCCCATGTCTTCAGATCGCGGATGCTAAGTCGAACAGAACTCATTTGGCAATCAATCGCCCGGCGTATGACTTCCGCCTCTGTCATGCCTAAAGTCCTCGCCTGCTGTTTTAGAGTTGTTTCCTGTCGTGATTCAATATAAACTTGTTTTCGGATCATTCGAGGCATCGTCTTACCTCCTTCAGCGCATAAAATACATCACATTATACATCATCAGGAGAAATCTGTCAAAATTTAACTCAAACTTATTATAAGAGTCCACCCCGTTGTTGTAAAAAAATCTGCACATGGATTGACCCCATTAGAAATAATGCCCCGCTCGGTTTCGAGTCCCCTATGGAGGGACTGGAATTTCTAACGGGGCTGACTCTCGTTCTTTTCGTGAATCCAATCTTCGACTGTAAGTCCGGGGACTTTTGAAAAATGCTTTGTGTTCCCCGTGATGACCGTTAAACCGTGATGGATGGCCATGGAAGCGATACGCAAATCCGGCTCTGGGAGAGGCGTTCCTTTTCTCTCCAGGGCAGCCCTCAGTTTTCCATAAACCTTTGCCGAGCCTTCATCGAATGGGAGGATCCGTATGTTCGGCCAGACGAGTCTTTCAAGCTTCTCGATAAAGAAATCGGGACGATTGCTTTTAAAGGCCCCGTAAACCAATTCGCCAACCGTGATTGTTGTTGTAAACTGTTGCTCAATATCGGTGGACGCCAGCTTTCTGATAAATGAAAGAGAAGGGCTCCTTTTGATGACCTGGCTGATGGCGTCCGTATCAAAGAGATACATCAGGCAAGCCTCCCAACACCCCGTTCTTTTGCCTTCCCTCTCCCTGCATAAACCGTCATGACCATCTGTTCAAAGTCGTCAAATTCCTCCCATGCACCGATTGCTGCTAAAAGACCTTTTCTCTTCCCCCTTGCCTCTGAGGGCAGCATCCTTTCGAGCTCTTTTACGTTCACCATCGCCGCCATCGGCTTACCCTTCCGTTCAATAATAAATCGTTCTCCCTTTAATGAGACTTCACTGATCACTGCAGAAAATTGTTTTTTAATTTCTGCCACTCCCATTGATTTCGGCATCAAATCACTCCTCCTGTATAGGTCATAATGTCATTATGACATTTAAATGATTTTATGTCAATGACAGGCTGTCTTTGCCTTTTCGAAGACTTCCTCGATCCTTCCGATATTTTTCTGCCAGTCGAACCGTTCGGCCACCTTCCTTCGTCCCTTTTTTCCCATCCGTTTCCGCAGGTCATCATTTTTCAGTAGGGAGAGGATGGCGGAAGCCAGCTGGTCCGTATTTCCGAATTCGACCAGGAGACCATCTTCCCCTTCTTCAATCACTTCAGGAATGGCCCCGATTCTGGCGCCGATCACCGGTTTGCCGAATTGCCAGGCTTCCAGGTAGGCGATCCCGAAAGAATCATATCGCGATGGCATGACAAAAAGATCGCACGCCTGAAAGGCGTCTCTCTTCTCTTCTTCGGAAACATAGCCGAGGTCTAGAAGATGAATTTGCGGGAAGCCGGCTTTTTTCTTTTCCCACTCGGGCGTGGGTAATCCCAGACCCACCAGCGCGAGGTTTTTCATCTCGCTGATGATGTTTTGTACGGCATCCAGTAGATGGATGGCCCCTTTATGATAATTCTTGGTTCCTGCAAAGAGAATCACTTTTTTGCCTTCCAATCGATGTTTCCGCCTGAATCGACCTCCATCCGCCTCCTTCCATTCCTCCGGACGGATCCCCATGGGGATTATGTGGATTTTGGAAGGGTCGATCCCCATTTTTATCATTCCTTCCTTTTCATAGTTCGAACAGGCAATCACAGCCGCGGCGTCTTTGAGGGTCTGCCAGAGAAGCGGATTCTTATGGTTTGGGTCTTCGAAATGTATTAGGGGTGTGCAGACGAATGGTTTTTTCAAGGCTTTACAGAATTTCCAGACTTGCCGGCAGAGCGCGAAAGGAAAGGCGGTGACATGGATGATCTCAAAGTCTTCCTTCTTAACTTCTTTTTCCAAATTAGAGAGGTAAGGACCGGCAGAGAGAAGGGAGACTCTATGCCCGATGGAATCAGGAAGAAGCGGCCCGACTGTTTTTCTCAATAAATACATGGACGCGGTGATCGGCCATCCGGTTTTCAGCCTCCTTACTCTCACCCCATTGATCGATTCTTCCATTACGGAAGAATATGCCCCGAAGATAGGATCGACCCAACCCCTGCCATTGATGGCATCCGCCGTCAAAACGGTGGGAGAATGGCCTTTTGTGACAAGGGTGATTGAAATGTCGTGGACGTATTTGGAGCAACCCGGTAGGATTCCCGGCAGATAGATGGGAACGACATGACATATGTTCACGCTACACACCAACTCCGGGATCGTAGATTTCTTTTGCTATTTTTATCGGCATCATATAATGAATCCAACCATTAACCCTCAGAAATAATGGACCGCTCGGTTTCGAGTCACAACGGCTGGAATGTTTAGCGGGGTTTGTTGAGCACAAGATCGTCGTCCACCATCCTCCTGATCAGCTCCTCAAACGTCACCCGGGGTTGCCATCCGAGTTTCGCTTTTGCCTTCCGGGGATCTCCCAGGAGATAATCCACTTCGGCAGGCCGAAACAGTTTTGAGTCGGCTAAGACATATTGTTTCCAATCGAGTTCCAGATGCCTAAAGGCGGTTTGAATCAGGTCTTTGACCGTGTGGGAAATCCCCGTGGCAATCACATAATCATCGGGTTCTTCCTGCTGGAGCATCAGCCACATGGCCTCCACGTAGTCCCCGGCAAATCCCCAGTCCCTGCGGGCCTCCAGGTTCCCCATCCTCAACTCCTTTTGGATCCCCAGCTTTATCCTGGCCGCCGCACTGGTCACCTTGCGGCTGACAAATTCGAGGCCTCTCCGGGGCGATTCGTGGTTGAATAGAATGCCCGAGCAGCAGAACATTTTATAGCTTTCACGGTAGTTGACCGTGATCCAATGGGCATACACCTTTGCCACCCCGTAAGGGCTGCGGGGATAGAACGGGGTCTTCTCATTTTGGGGGGTCTCCTGAATCTTTCCGAACATCTCGCTCGATGATGCCTGATAGAAGCGGATCCCGGGATTGACCGTTCGAATCGCCTCCAGCATCCGGGTGACCCCGAGGGCCGTAAATTCCCCCGTTAATACCGGCTGGTTCCATGACGTGGGGACAAAGGACTGGGCGCCAAGATTATAGACCTCATCGGGTCCGGACATTCTCAAGGCCTCCATCAGTGAATTCTGGTCGAGCAGATCCCCCTGGATCAAATTCAACCGGTCCTGAATGTGGCTGATTCGTTCGTAATTGATTGTGCTCGATCTCCGCACCATTCCATAGACCTCATATCCTTTTTCCAGAAGAAACTCGGCCAGGTAAGAACCATCCTGGCCCGTGATTCCGGTTATCAAAGCCCGTTTCATGTGATTTCCCTTTCCGATCCGTCTTTAAGACGCTTCATACTTATATCCGTAATTTTGTTGTTTGTAAAGTTCCTTTGGTTTATGTTAAAAATTCTTTTAAAGCGAAGATGTCATCCATTCACGTATCCATCAAGGCGATAGAAAGATGAAGCCGGACATTCAAAAGAAGATTAAAAAAGCTGACACCAGGGGGTGGAAAAAGATCTCTGTGGAATTCGGCAGAGAGGCCATCGAGGTTTTGGCGCCTCCGGACTGTGTTGAATTGACCATGAAGGATGTGCCTGTTTTGCGGGATCCTCAACGGGCGATTGAAGAGGCCTTTTCAAATCCCACGGGCAGCCCTCCCCTGGAGGAGATCATCCGGAAGAAGGGCAAACCTCCGGAAGAGTTGTCCGTGGCCATCGCCGTCTCCGACATCACCCGGCCCGTTCCCTACAGGGGGGAAAGCGGCCTGCTCCCCCCTTTGCTCAGGCGGCTGGAATCCTCGGGCATCCGGAGGGAGAAGATCAAGATCATCGTAGCAACCGGGATGCACCGGGCGAGCACCCCGGAAGAGAAGGCGGAGATGTACGGGGAGGAGGTTGTTTCGCACTATTCGATCCTCGACCACGACTGCGAGAACCAGGACCTGCTCGAGAGCATCGGGACGACCCGGCGGGGGACCCATGTTTATGTCAACCGGGATTTTTATTCAGCAGATTTGAAGATTGCAACAGGCCTGGTTGAGAGCCATTTTTTTACGGGGATATCGGGCGGGAGAAAATCGGTCTGCCCAGGTCTGGTCGATGTCAAGACAATCCAGAAGTTTCACGGACCGGCCTATCTTGAGGATCCCCATACGGCCAACCTCGTCCTCGAAGGGAATCCCTGCCACGAGGAAGCCCTGGAGGTTGCCCGAACCGTGGGGGTTGATTTCATTGTCAATGTCAACCTGGACAAGGATCTGCGACTCGTGCGGGTCTTTGCCGGCGATATGGTCGAGGCGAATCTGAAGGCCTTTGAATTGATCAAGGGGTACGCGGAGATTCCCATCCGGGAACCGTTTGATATCGTCCTGACTCACAGCGGATACGTGGGAAGAGACCACTACCAGACAGCCAAGGCAGGGGTCGGTGCGCTTCCGGCCGTGAAAGAGAGAGGGACGATCATCATTGCCGCCAACAACCGCGATTTCGAACCCATCGGCTCCGCGGAATATAAAACCCTGCTCCATCTCCTGAAAATACAGGGACCGGACGGATATCTTGATCTGCTGAGAACGGCCGGCTGGAAATTTACCAAAGACCAGTGGGAGCCCGAAGTCTGGGGCAAGGTAATAAAAAAGGTGGGGGAGGAGGGATTGATCTATTGCTCGCTCGAGATCGAGAGAAAAAATTACTGCCTTCTTCCAGGCCATTGCGGTCTCGAATTTCTAAAAGGGAAAAGGGTAAAACCCTCCCTTGAAAAAGCCCGGGAGATGGTTCAGCATGCCGTGATATTTGCGGTGCGCCGGTGCCTGGATCAAGGGATGAAACCTACCATGGGCTTCATCCGTGAAGGTCCCTACGCCGTTCCTTCCTTAAAAAGAGTTGGGGAGATAGGGAGTTAAGGAGGTTGGGAGTCCTTAAAACTCAATCTCCCCATCTCCCCTTTTCCTTATCTCCCCATCTCATAAATCCCCTATTATTCGAACACTGCTCCTGTACTGGCGGATGTGACCAGCCTGGCATACCTTTTGAGATAACCTTTTAATTCTTTCCTGGGTGGTTTCCACTGAGAAAACCTCTTCTTCAATTCTTCGTCGGGGATGAGAAGGTTCAGCCTTTTGCCGGGAATGTCAATTTCGATCGGATCTCCATTCCTCACCACGGCAATGGGGCCTCCTTCCGCAGCCTCCGGGGAGATATGCCCGATGGAGGCGCCCCGGCTTGCTCCTGAAAACCGCCCATCCGTCAGAAGAGCGACGTCCCGGTCCATTCCGATCCCGGCGATGGCAGAGGTGGGAGCCAGCATCTCCCTCATCCCCGGGCCGCCCCTGGGTCCTTCATAGCGGATCACAAGGACTTCGCCCTTCCGGATTTTTTTGGCGAGGATGGCCTTGAGGGCCTCCTCTTCCGACTCGAAGACTCTTGCCGGCCCCCGGTGCTTCAACATGGACTCATCCACGGCCGATCGTTTGACGACCGCACCTTCGGGAGCCAGGTTTCCAAATAGGGCCACCAGGCCTCCGTTGCCATGATAGGGGTTCTCAAGAGGCCGGATGATTTCCGGGTCCAGGCGCCTTTTCCCCTTTAGATTCTCCCCGACTGTATTCCCCGTTACGGTCATCACGTCTTCGTGGATCATCTTTTTTTTACGACCGAGTTCCGACATGAGGGCGGGAATGCCGCCTGCACGGTGAAGATCTTGAAGGTGGTGCGGACCGGCCGGCGAAAGATTGCAGAGGTGCGGAGTCCGGTCGCTGATCCTGTTGAAGGTTTGAAGGGGCAGGGAGAGCCCCGCCTCCTTAGCGATGGCAGGAAGGTGGAGGGAAGTATTGGTAGAGCCTCCAAAGGCCATATCCACGGTAATCGCATTCTCAAAGGCTTTTTTGGTCATTATCTTTGAGGGACGGAGATTGCTTTCCACCAGTTCCATGATCCGGAGGCCCGTTTCTTTCGCCAGGCGGATGCGGTCTGCAAAAATGGCAGGAATGGTGCCGTTATAGGGAAGGGCAAGGCCAAGGGCTTCCGACAGGCAGTTCATGGAGTTTGCCGTAAACATTCCCGCGCAGGAGCCCACGCCCGGGCAGGCGCACCCTTCCATCTCCTTCAACTCGTTGAGGGTGGCGCTTCCTGCCTTTACTTTGCCCACCGCTTCGAAGACCGTGGCCAGGTCAATCTCTTTTCCGTGGAATTCGCCGGCCATCATGGGGCCTCCGCTGACCAGGATGGCCGGAATATTGAGGCGGGCAGCCGCCATCATCATCCCGGGGATGATCTTGTCGCAATTCGGGATGAGGACGAGCCCATCAAAGGGATAGGCCATGGCCATCGATTCGATCGAGTCGGCGATCAACTCTCTTGAGCTGAGGGAATACTTCATCCCTTCGTGTCCCATGATGATGCCGTCGCAGATCCCGATTGTAAAAAACTCCATGGGAGTTCCGCCGCCCATTCGAATACCTGATTTAACGGCCTCAGAAACCTGGTGCAGGTGGAGATGGCCTGGAATCACCTCATTGGCGGAATTGGCAATTCCGATCATCGGGCTTTCTATCTCTTTGTCTGTCAACCCCAGCGCTTTAAATAGGGAGCGGTGCGGCGCCCTTTCGATTCCTTTCTTCATTCGATCCGATCGCATCTTTTTCTCCTTCCTCAATTATAGATAAAAGTTTTAAAATAGGTGTAATCTTATTTTTTAATCACTGTAAGCAATGAATAACATATCTTGACAAAAATCGTCAAAAATTATAAATGTTGATTGAGAAGGGTAACAACCCATTGAAGGTAATAGAAGATTACATAAGACGAAGATTGGACTAAGAAACTATAAGACTACTATATGACCAAGGACGAATGCTTGCCTGGGTGGTGGAATTGGTTGACGTAAGTGACTTAAAAGTGTTTGAAGCTCATCCGGATTCTTCAATTAAATCAATAACCGATTGAAATTAAAGACAAAATCTGAAACGCCTGAAAGCCAAATATTCCCCAAAAACCTATGCATCATTGGGAAAATATTGGGTAGAAACAGACGACTGCAGTTATCAATTTTCCTGCCGAGTAAAATCAGTGGCAAATCTAACCCATTCCGTGACCCGTGACTGATCCCCCATAAGGGGTGGGCCGGACTCAACAAAGGTTGAGGCCCCCGGTCCACCCCTTTTTTTGCATAGAGAGGCCGTAATAAGGGTGCCGTCCTGGTTTTCGAAGAAATCGATGTCGTCGTCTGATTCTTGAATTCTCATTGACAAAAAGCACGTGAATGGGTAGGATTTTTACAAATAAAAAATCCCGGTATAATAGATAATCGTTAGACGGATACAGACGCATGACAAAATACAACCCCCGGAAGATTTACGGCTCTTGGAGTGACGGATATGTCCTTGATCTGCATTCCACGGGCAGCACCTATATCGGCGATAACGAATTCGGCCATCCGGAGTTCGAGACACACCGGACCGAAATCGGCGAGCTACTCTTCCGGCTGAAGTATCGCTCCGACGAAACAGCATTGATAGAACTCGTCGAAACCGCCAGCAGCTTCATCAGGAAATGGGCCGTGAAACCGTCGATTATTGTTCCCGTGCCACCGACGAGAGCGTACCGAAAACTGCAGCCAGTCGCTCGCCTTGCAGAGGAACTTGGCGCCCGGCTAATGATACCCTCGGCGCATGACGCCATCCGAAAGCAGAAACAATTCGCGGAATTGAAGAATGTGTACGACGGCGAAGAACGACGAAAACTCCTTGAATGAGCCTTTGTCGTCAACTCTTCGCGGGTCAAGGGCCATCGCGTCTTGCTGGTGGATGATCTCTACCGATCAGGGGCAACTATGAATGCGATCGCCGACGTGTTGCTTAGTTCTGGCGCAACTGCTGTCTTCGCATTTGCCTTCACACAAACCAGGAGCCGAGCATGAGCAAGGTGTTTGTTGGAGGTTCGCGCCGGATCAGTCGGCTCAACATTGAGCTTCGAAAACGACTTGAGCAGATAGTCGAGAAGCAGCTTGCCATTCTGGTAGGTGATGCGAACGGTTCGGACAAAGCTATCCAAGATTTCTTCCGGGAACGCAACTACCGCAACGTGGTAGTGTTCTGTACAGAGGGCCACTGTAGGAACAACCTCGGTCAATGGCCCGTAAGGCCTATCAGGCCTCCTCATCACACACGCGATTTTGAGTATTTCACCGCTAAAGACGCCGCTATGGCGCGCGAGGCCGATTATGGTCTCATGGTCTGGGATGGTACCAGTGCAGGAACGCTCGTCAATGTGGCTCGGTTGGTGGCGTTCCGCAGACCAGTCGTTGTCTACATCAGTCCACAGCGGCGCTTCCTCACGCTGAAGTCGCGCGAGGATCTCGCTGTTCTGCTTGCCTCATGCCCAACGGCGGTGCGCTCGCGCGTCGGCGGATATATCGCGCAACATGCTCCCGAGTTTGCCCAACCAGGCATATTCCACACCGGCTAACCTGGCGATGTAGACATATGACATCCTTGATATCCGAGAGGACCCCAGCCATGGCAAAAATCTGGTTCGGAAGACCTGGAACTCAACCCGATCAGGGCGATCTCAAGGGGGAAAAGGGGGTTACATGGTGTAAGAATAATCTTGGACCCTTGACCTTCATTTCTGCCAGATCCCGGTAGAGATAAAAAACAGGAGAAGGTGCAGGAAGTATTGACAAAACCTTTGAATCAGTATAATTATTGTTTTGGATAGCGGATCACGGACAGGGCCACGAATTGAGATGCCTGGGTGGCGGAATTGGTAGACGCAAGGGACTTAAAATCCCTCGGTCGATTCGACCGTGCCGGTTCAAGTCCGGCCCTAGGCACCAGACATCCGAAGGGATTGGCCTTCAAACGGTTCATCCCTTTTTTAATTAAATATCCTCCATCGCCGATAAGATCACAAACATCCTGGAAAAGCATTCGGTGGCCGTCGACCAGATCGACGATGCCTTTTCCTTTTATTAACAGTCTCGTAATTGAATTGACATAACCACTGGAAAATCTTTCGTACCCCCCCTTTTACTCCCCACTAAGACTTAGGGGGAATAGAGGGGGGTTACGGATTTCCATGGTTCATGGGCGGCCCCGCGGCCATGGGGATTACAAAGGAATGGGCCTTTTGTTTTTTGCGCTATGCGGGAGGTTAGAAGCCATGCCACAGGAAGAAGGGTTGAGTTTATTTTGATTTTGATAGGATGAAGTTGCATTTGAACCAACGTCCCCTCTTTTACAAGAGAGAAGTTGATGCTGGCAAACATGGGGAGGCTTATCGGCCAGACCGCAAGGCGATACGCCGGGCACACCGCTTTGATCAAT
>JAGVBT010000023.1 GCA_020059605.1 Deltaproteobacteria bacterium | reverse complement strand
TTTATGCCCGTTAAAAAACGAGAAAGAGGGGTTTCCCAGTCAGATATACGGCCACGAGGGCCTACACTACAGACATTTTTCAAAACGCTAAATTGATACGAATTTTGGATTTGTTTCGAGCTTCGATATTCGAATTTCGGATTTATGGCGATTTATATCTAGATGAAGTTTGATCAAAGGGGGGTTATGGAACCAGAGGACCTTTTAAAGAGGTTGCCACATTCTTTTCCTTTTCGGATGATCGATCGAATCCTCAAGATCGAGCCTGGGAAGAAGGCGATTGCGCTCAAGAATGTAAGCGCCGATGAGCCCTATTTCCAGGGCCATTTTCCGAAGGAACCCATCATGCCGTCCATTCTCATCCTGGAGGCGCTGGCCCAGACCGGCGGCATTGCTTTTCATTCGTCTTTTGAAGAAGAGGAGAAAGGCGTTCCTTTCCTGGCAAGGGTTGACGAGTTTCGAATAAAGGGAAAGGTTGTTCCCGGAGATTCTGTGATCCTGGAGGCAGAGATTGAACGCATCTTTTCCAATCTCGCCAACATAAAAGTTCGGGCTAAAGTAAAAGAAGACGTCGTGGCGGAAGGAACCCTCGTGTTAGGAAAAGGACCTTTTCGCATTTCATCATGAGTCCGGAGAGAAGAAGATCAGCCCTCCGCTTGAGGGGATGAGAAAAACGTGAAAGACCGAATCTCAGAAGCCGGGATCATCGAAGACCGCGAATTGGCGGAATATTACAGCCGGATGGCGAAACGTTATATGGGGATCCCCTGCAAGAGGGTGCTCAGCAGGATCAGGGCCAGGAGAATCGAAAAGGGAAAAGCAATCGATGTGGGGACCGGTCCCGGAATCTTTCCCATTTTTTTGTCAAAGGCGCATCCGGGGATTCAATTTACAGGAATCGATCTTTCCCCGGTCATGGTCGAGATGGCCCGGGGAAATGCCGTGGAAGCGGGGGTCGGCGACAAGATTGATTTTCGGGTGGGTTCGGCTTATTCCCTTCCCTGCGGGGATCAATCCCTTGATCTCCTCCTCTGCATCAACACTCTTCACCATTTAGATCGCCCCGTCGATTTCTTCAACGAAGCGGCCAGATCATTGAAAGAAGGAGGGAGTTTTGTTATCGTTGATTTTCATAGGGATACCTCCGCTGCTTTCATTGGAATTTTTAACCTTTTTTGGAAATTTTTCTTCGGGCGGCATCCCGGAGCGAAGCGAGGGTTCCTGGAGTCGGTCTATTCTTCTTATACCGTCGAAGAATGCCGGGCCTTCTTAGGGGAGTCGAAATTGAAGAATTGGACACTGTATACCCGAACCATCGAGATGTGGATCGAGTCTTCGGGATAGGAAAGGAGGAGGCTATGGACAGGGGATTCAGAATCGGGTTTTTGGGGATTGCAGGGGCGATGTTCATCTTTATTGCTGTTTTTGCGTGGGCGGCCTATGATATGGCCATGGATGCCAGGGTCTATCAGTATTCGAATCACAAGGCCAAGAAACAATATCCGGTGACCCTCCAGGTAAAGGTGATCAAAGATCTTCGGCCTGAACAGGAGAAAGTTCAAAGGGATGATGAGCATCCCTATACCTTTGATTCCCTGTGGTCCGGGCTGGTGGATGAAATGCTGGCAAAAGTGCTGGAAAGGGAGTTCAGTGAATCGGGCCTGGTCACATCGGTTGACCTGAAAAATGAGCAAGCCGGCCATGTTCTGCTCATCGAACTCAATTCATTCCATGGTCGATGGGCTCCCGCCCCGAAATCTTTCAGGCCCATCTATGACATTTACGGGAACACGGAATTCTCAGCCCGGCTCGTCTCTCGAAAGGCCGACCGAACTCTTTTTAAAAAAAGCTATGTCGGAAAATCCAAGAGCCAGGCAAGCCAGTTCAGGAATAAGTACGGTTTTTGCGCCATTGAGGCAGGGAAGGCTTTCAGAGAGGCGGCCGTCAAGTTGATGGCCGATGTTGAAATTGCCCTCTCCGGAGGGAAGGTGAGTGAGTATTGATTGAGACATCCATGGGAACCGAATTAGAAATGGAGGCGATTGACTGCCCCCTCTGTGATGCGTCGGGGCGCCTTCTTCTCCATCGGGAAGGTCCTTTTCGGATGGTGCAATGCGCTTCGTGTCGGTTCATCTATCTGAATCCAAGGCCGACAAAGGAATCCCTTTTCCGTTTCTATCAGGAGTACCTGCCGGAGGAGGAGTCCTCTGTGGAGGCGTGGCAGAGGATGATGGGGCCAGTTTTTAAACGAGGGGCCCATCTCATCCGGCAATATAAAAAAAAAGGGAGATTATTGGATGTGGGGTGCGGCTTCGGGTTCTTCCTTTCGGAGATGAAGGAGAGGGGATGGGAAGTCGTGGGGGTGGAGATTTCTCAAAAGGCTATCGATCACGCAAGAAATATTCCCGGACTCACCATCCATCCGGGACCGCTGGAGAAGGTTGTCCTCCCGGCCCACGATTTCGATGTGGTAAGCGGCTTCTATATCATTGAGCATCTTCCCGATCCCATGGCCTTCCTGAAAGAGTGCCACCGGATCCTTAAGCCGGGAGGAATTCTCTTGCTGAGATATCCCCACACCACGCCGATCAAAAACCTTCTCCGTTTTCTCAGGATCGTAAACCGGTTCTATGACCTGCCCGCTCATCTCTCCGACTTTTCCCCGCAGATCATCCAGCAATGCCTCGAGAGGGCGGGATTTAAGGACTGCCGGCACGCCATCGGCGGATATACGCTTCCGCCTGAACCGGGAAAGAAGATCGCTTCCGTCGTTTTTGGGAATCTCTCGGAAGCCCTCTTCCGCCTGAGCGGTAAAAGTTTTCTTTTTCCGGGAGCGAGTAAAACCGTCTTTGCTTTCAAGGGATAATGCTTTATGACGAAATTCATTCTTACGATTTTCGCTATTTCATTTCTCCTACCTTTCTCTTCCATGGAAGCGCAAACCCTGCCCGTGGATGAAGTCGTGCAACGGGTGAAGGAGTCCCGGGAGAAGACCAGGGACTTTTCTGCCGATCTTCATCAGGAAAAGAAGGTCTCCCTGTTAAGAGAGAAGATCCTGTCTCAGGGAAAGGTTCGATTTAAACATCCGGATAAATTTTATATTGAATTTTTTCCTCCCGAATCGAGCCGGATGGCCTTCGATGGCAAGACCCTGATTCTCTATTACGGGGAGGAAAAGATCGCGGAGCGTTATCGAATCCAGGACCATCCGGTGGCGGAGAAATATCTCCTTTTTACGAGGGACCCCTTTCAAAAGGAACTGGCTGAATGGAAGATCAGCGAAGACCGGGAATCTTCCCTCGTCATGGAGATACGGCCCAGAGAGAAAGAGGCGCTTTTTGTGAAAACGAAACTCTGGATTTCCAAGAAGGACTGGGTTGTTACCGGCATGGAGATGGTTGAGAAGAATGGCGATACCACCTTGCTCCGCTATTCGAACATCAAGCTCAACACCGGCCTGACCGATTCGGATTTCGAAATTCAACTTCCCAAGGGGGTCAAGATCACAGAAATAAGATGAGAAAGAGAGTGGTCGTCACAGGCCTGGGGGTTGTGAGCGCCGTTGGAAAGACTATCCCTGAATTCTGGAATTCCTTGATTGAAGGAAAGGACGGGGTTCAGGAGATTACCGTCTTCGATGCTTCGTCCTACCGGACAAGATTAGCGTGTGAGGTCGCCGGGCTGGACCCAATGGTTCACTTCTCGAAAAAGCAGGCCCGAAGGCTTTCGCGGTGCGACCAGTTCGGACTGGTGGCTTTCAGGGAGGCCTGGCAGTCCGCACGGCTTGACCATGACCGCATCGACAAAGAAAGGGCGGGAATCATCCTGGGGGCGGGGTCGGGCGGAATTCTTTCGGTGGAAAAGTATTTTAGAGATTTCTACCGGGGGACGGGCAGGCCTTCCCCTTCTCTCCTCATCTCCTATTCTCTTGCGACCACGACCGACCTGATCGCCATTGAATCGGGTTTGAAAGGCCCCCGGACGACCACCGCCACCGTCTGTTCTTCAAGCTCCGTTTCGATCGGCGTAGCCTGTGACATGATTCAGGCGGGCCTGGCCGATGTGATGGTGACGGGAGGGAGCGACTCCCTCTGCGAAGTTTCCTTCGGCGGGTTCAACAGCCTGAAGTTGATCGATCCCGAAAGTTGCAAGCCCTTTGACCGGAGAAGGCAGGGGCTGATGATCGGGGAAGGGGCTGGGATCCTGATCCTTGAAGAACTGGGGCACGCGCTGAGGAGGAATGCGCGGATCCGCGGGGAATTCCTCGGATACGGCGTTTGTGCCGATGCCTATCACCTCACTGCACCCGAGCCGAACGGAGAGGGCGTGGAGAGGGTGATCCGGGCGGCGCTGGATCATGCCGGGGTTTCCCCGGATGAGGTCGATACCATCAACGCCCATGGGACAGCCACGCCTTTTAATGACATTGCCGAGACGCGGGGGATGAAAAGAGTATTCGGGGAGAGGGCAAAGGAGATTCCGATCAGCGGGATCAAATCGATGATAGGGCACTGCCTTGGCTCTGCGGGTGGAATCGAAGCGGTGGCGACGGTATTGACCCTGGAGAACGGGACCATTCCTCCCACCATTCATTACGAGGTCCCGGATCCCCTCTGTGACCTCAACTATACGCCGAATCAATCGATGAAGAAGGAGGTTCGCGTTGCGATTTCAAATTCCTTCGCCTTCGGCGGCAACAACGCTTGCCTGGTGTTCGGGAAATTTGAAAAAAAGGATTCCAGGGGTCCAGGGTTCGAGGGGTCAAGGAGAATTTACTTGAACCCATGAGCCCTTGAATCCTTGAATCCTGATTAAGATTATGAGCCATCGCGTCGTCGTCACCGGTCTTGGAATCGTCTCCTCCATCGGGTTGGGGAAGAGAGCCTTCTGGGAGAATTGTCTCCGGGGAACCTCCGGGATCAAACCGGTTCAAAGGTTTGATGTGGATTCTTACCCTTCAACCCTGGGGGGACAACTCCCCGAAATCGATTTCAGGGATTTCATCAGGGCCGCCAATCTCAGGAGGATGGATCGAATCGGAAAGATCATGGTTTCCGCGGTGAAACTGGCGATCGATGACGCCTCTCTCGACATGGGGAAACAGGATTCCCGCCGGATGGGAATTTCCATCGGGACGGGCCTTGGGAGTTCCGATACGGTGGATCAATTCTTTCGTCTCCTTGTGAGGGAGGGACCGGTCGGAGCCCAGCCCCTTCTCTTTCAGACCGCTGTGCCCAATGCCATTACCAGCCATTGCGCCATTGAATACGGAATCAAGGGGGTGAATGTCACCTTCTCCCATAAGGAGACCTCCGCAGAGATGGCCCTCGTTTATGCCTACCACCTATTGCAAGAGGGAAGGGCCGATGTCCTCTTTGCAGGCGGAGGAGATGAGTTGAGTGAACCTCTCTATCATGTTTATTCCGTGCTGGGCGCGCTTTCTCCCGGGAGAGGAAAAGGGCAAGAGGGGATGAGGCCGTTTGACCGGGAAAGGAATGGAATCATCCTGGGGGAGGGAAGCGGGATCCTGGTTCTCGAAACATTGAAGCATGCCGAGGAAAGGGGAGCGCGGATCTATGCGGAGATTTGCGGGACAGGCCTTGCGGGGAGCACGCATGGCGTTCTTCGATATGACGCGAGCGGAGATTCAATCTTGAGGGCGATGTCCCTGGCCGCCAAAGAGCCTGACAGGGTTGATTTTATCTCCGCAGCGGCAAATTCGACATCGGAGCTCGATCGGTCAGAAGCCTCCGCCATCCGAAAAGTCTTCGGAACGAGGATAAAAGAAATTTCCGTTAGCAGTCTCAAATCGATGCTGGGAGAATTTGACGGTTCAGGAGGAATCCGGGCCTGTGGTGTGGCGTTAAGCCTTCACCATGAAACGATTCCTCCCACGATTGGAACGGAAACGCTCGATCCGGAATGCGAGTTGACGGTTGTCCTTGGCCGACCGGAAAAAAGGCGGATCCGGTCCGCTTTGCTAAACGGTTGTTCGAATGGTGGGTCAAATATTTCCCTCTGGTTTAGGCGTTACGCCTGATCCAGATCTCAACCGGGGAAGTCCTGAACCCGGTTCCATTCCATCAAAAGACTTTTGCACGGGGTCTACGGGGTCTGGCCTTTTTGGGGATCGTTTCTGCAAAAGAAAAATAGTTGGCGTTTTTCTTGTTGGGTATATATTTTGATTTTTCTTTGTAAAGGGTTTCTATTCTTTCTTCCTGCTGCGCCGTGAGCAGGCGATGTTGACCGAAATGGTCCACTGCGGATTTGACAAATTTATCCTCGTCCTTTGTTAAGGCATACTGGTTTAACCCTGACATGATCCATTCGAGCCTGTCTTTGTTCATAACCCCTCCCTTTTCCGTTCCTATCGGTTTCCCCTGAAGCCGCGCCTTTCCGTTGCCTCTTTGACCAACAAATTCTTCCCCATGAATTCGGTCCGGTTCAACATGGACACAGCCCTGCGGGCCTCCCATTGGGTGGACATCTCCACGAAGGCAATCCCCCTCGGTTGACCGGTTTGCCTGTCCTCGACAATCTTAAGGGACATGACGCTTCCAGCCTTGGAGAAAAGGGCTTTGAGCTCCGGATCGCAGGCCTGGAGAGGGAGGTTGGCTACATAAACCTTTCTGTTCATATTGCCTCCTTATAACGGATGGCTTCTCGATGCGTCATAAAAAAAACCGCAAAGAAGTCGTTTAGAGTTCTTGCGGGCACAGACCATACGCCTAAAAAGCTCTTCACAACTTTACAACTATGTTCATCTTATCCTAATTCAGACGCAAAAGCAAGGAGGTGATCCTGTCCGAAAGGCCTACAAGGTTCTTGCTCCCTGAAATGCTTAATGTTTTTTCACGAGACCGGCGGCCCTTGATGATTTGAACCTGGGATGGAGTGACTGAAAATTCCTTCGATAACAACCGGATGAGGGCCTGATTTGCCTTCCCCTCGATGGGAGGGGCGGTGATTCTTACCTTGATTCCATCCCGGTAGGGTCCTACGATCTCATTTTTAGAGGATTTAGGCTGGAGATAGATTTTTAAAATAATATCTTTCATGATTCCATTCTTCCACCATTCCATTATTCCAGTTGGTCTATTTTATTCCGATAAACGAGAGTTGTCTTCCGGTTTGTCCCTCCCCGCGGTAGGAGAAGAAAATGTCTTGATGGCAACGGGTGCAGAGATCGATTCTTGAAATTTGTTCCTCATCGATCCCTTCTCCCCTCATTTGAGCAAGATTGGTCTGGGCCAAGTCAAGCCTCCATCTCTTCGCCCCGTTTGAGATCGCGAAGGGTTCCCATTCCTTCTGAAAAACCTTCTCGTCAATCTCGTAACAGCAGGGGCCGATGGATGGACCTGAAATGATGAGAAGGTCGTTCATGGATGAACCGAACGCCTCCTTCATCTTTCTCAGCACCCTCCGGGTAAGATGCATGGCCGTCCCCTGCCTTCCGGCATGGATGGCCGCAATGGCCTTTCTTTTACGGTCGACGATAAGAATCGGGATGCAATCGGCCGTGCGAATTCCAAGGAACAGGTCCGCCATGTCCGTGATCAGCGCATCATATTCGAGGGACGATGGAATCATTCCGACCGGACGCTTAACAATCAAAATGCCATCCCGCTGCATCTGCTTGAGCAGGATCAATCGATTGGGATCAAATCCGAAAGCGGCCGCAATCCGTCTCCTGTTTCGGGAAACCACTTCCTCATGATCCCCATTGTTAAAACTTAGATTGAGGGAGTCATAAGGCGGAAGGCTGATCCCTCCCCGGCGTGTGAGAAAGGCATGGGTCACCCATCCCAGTTTTTCGATCTCCGGATTTTCAAAGTAAGGGATGCCATCCCTATATTTTAAATGGGCTCGATTCAGTAGGTTCATCGCCTTGACCGCAAACACTCCAATGTCTCTTCCATGTCCTGAGGAATCGGCGCGACGAATTGAACCCTTTCTCCGGTTCTGGGATGATTCAAGGCTAATTTGTGAGCGTGCAACGCCTGGCGGTTCATCCTCTTGACACATGCTCGCAAAACAGGGTCGTCAGTTGTTGCGGATTTCCCTTTTCTCCCGTAGAGAGGATCTCCCAGGAGGGGGTTTCCCATGGAGGAGAGATGAACGCGTATCTGATGCGTTCGCCCTGTTTGTGGATAAATCTCCAAAAAGGTAAAAGGGCCCAATCTCTCCAGAACTTTCCAGCGGGTGAGGGCCGTTCTGCCCTTCCTGGTCTTGGTGGACATCTTCTTCCTCTGATCGGGATGTCTCCCGATGGGAGCATCGACCAGACCTTCGGCCTGTTTAACATGACCATGGGCAACGGCGAGGTAAACTTTGTCGACCGTCCGATTTTTAAACTGCCTGGCCAGTTCGTGATACGATGAGTCATCCTTGGCAACGGCCATGACGCCGGAGGTCTCCTTGTCAAGACGGTGGACAATCCCCGGCCGGATCACCCCGTTGATCCCCGGGAGGTCCCTGCAATGGTGAAGCAAGGCATTGACCAATGTGCCGGACGGATTTCCGGGGGCGGGATGGACGACCATCCCCGGCGGTTTATCAACGACGATCATGAAAGAATCTTCGAAGAGAACGGCAAGGGGAAGGGGTTCGGGTTTCAGGAAGAGGGGGGCCGGCCGAGGAAGCGTTCCGGAAATGGTGTTCCCTGCCTTCAAATGGGCGCTCGGTTTTACAGGATGCCCATCCAGAAAAATCTTCTTCTGTTCAATGAGATGCTTCGCATGAGACCGCGAAAGGTGAAGGGCGCTTTCGGAGAGAAAGCGGTCGATGCGTTTCCCCTGGTCCCTTGCTGCAACGGATATCGAGAAAGATTTTTCTTCTCCTTTTTTTGATGATAATATGGCCGAATGATCCATGTGTTTGAAAAATTCGAAATTCGAATATCGAAATTCGAAACAATATCGAATGCTCAAAATTCCAAATGTTCTAAAAAGGATATGGTTTGAATTTTCAGATTTGAGAATTCGAGTTTGTTTCGTGCTTCGGATTTCGATATTCGAATTTACTTAGGGTTTTTTCAATTCCTGCGGCCAGCATCGGGATCTCTTCGTCGAAGACGGTTCTCATGTCCAGGATCAACTCGTCATTGGCGATCCGTGAAATAACCGGGGGTTCGCCCCTCCTCAAACTTTCTCCAAGGCCGTTGACGGAGAGATCGAGAGGCCTGATGGCAAGGACGACGGTCGGAAGTTCCTGAAGCGGCAGAGATCCTCCTCCCACCTGAGAGACATCCTCCCTGAGGGTGATCCGGGCCTCCTCCTTCACCCTCTCCGGAAGCCGTTTTAAAAGGCGCTTCGCCCTGGTCTTCAATTGTCCCTTGTTCTGCCCTAATATTCGAAGGATTGGAATTTCTTGCATCGCCCTTTGCTCGTCGAGATAAAGCAAGAGAGTGGATTCAAGGGCTGCGAGGGTGAGCTTATCGATTCGAAGCGCCCGGGCCAGGGGATTGACCTTGATGGTGTCCAAAGAGTCCTTCTTTCCAAGGATGATCCCGGCCTGGGGTCCCCCCAGAAGTTTATCGCCGCTGAAAGTGACGATGTCTACCCCGGTCCTGACCGTCTCCTGAACCGTCGGTTCCCTTTCCAATCCATATTGTAAGAGATCAACGAAGCAGCCACTTCCCAGGTCCTCCATCACCGGGAGGTGATGCGCTTTTCCCAACCGCACCAGTTCATTCAGGGGGACCTCCGAGGTAAAGCCCATGATCCTGAAGTTGCTGGTGTGGACCTTCATGAGCAGGGCGGTTTCCGGCCCGATCGCCTTCTGATAGTCATCGGGGTGGGTTCGATTCGTCGTTCCAACCTCCTTGAGAAAGGCTCCGCTTCGCTTCATCACATCGGGGATCCGGAAACCTCCTCCGATTTCAACCAACTCTCCTCTTGAAATGACGACTTCCCTTCCCTCGGAAATGGTGTTCAGGCAGAGCAGGACAGCTCCGGCATTGTTATTGACCACCAGGGCAGACTCTGCGCCGGAGAGCCTGCAGAGGATCTCTTCCACATGGGAATATCGGTCGCCGCGCTCGCCCAGGAGAAGATCATATTCGAGATTGGAATAGGCTTTGGCCACCTCGACCATCTGTTCCATGGCGGCGGGGTGAAGAGGGACCCTTCCCAGATTGGTGTGGATCAAGATCCCCGTGGCATTGATGACCCGGCGAAGCCGGGGCCGGACCCGGGCTTCAATCTCCTTCTGGAAAAGGGAGATGAGGCGTTCGAAAGAGAAGAGGCTTTCCTCCGGACCGGTGAGGCCCTCCCCATTCAGGATCTCTTCGCGGAGTCGTCCCAGGCCTTTCCGGACGGCTTCGACAACGATGGCCCGGGGATGGATCTTCAGGAGATCGAGAATCTCTTCCCTGGAAAGGATGTCATCCACGCTGGGTATCTTACGAAGGGCTTGCCGGAGAGGGACCGGAGACATTGGGTTTCCTCCTTGTCATCAGTGTTTTGATGATTTTGATTAGGTTCATCCGGATGAACCGGGTGGGCCACTCCAATTCTTTCTTCTCGCAGACGGTGGACATGCTGTAGGTCTCCAGGGAAAGGGGCTGGTTCCGCATGAATTCCAGGGCGGATTCCCTCTGCCCGGGGTCCGGCAAGGCCATGATCCGGTCGATCTCCCCCATCATGCTGAGCGCCCGTTGGATTCGCAACTCGACGGATTCGGCTGTCTTTCGGTCGATCAACCCGAACTCGGCCTTCAGGCGATTCAATCTCTTTCCGGACTCATAAGTGCTTGCTACGATCTCGTCGCGGTTCATCCATTCGGTTTCGTAATTAAGGATGTATTTCCAGCTCGGCATCATCAATGCCTGCCGGTGTTCCTCGACAGTCCGGTAGAGAAGACGGTATCCGAATTTTTCCGGTTCTTCGAACACCGTGCTCCCCGGATCGAGAAAGGGGGCAAGGGGGGAGATGAAGGGGACGAGTTTGTCATAGGGTTGGAACCGCTTCAGCAGGGACCGGCAATAATCAACCGTCTCCAGCACCGATGCATAGGTTTGCTTCGGGAGGCCGATCATGAAGAAGAGATCGACCCGCTTGCAGCCGAGGTCGATCGCATCGGCGATCATTTTCTCCATGACCGGATTGGCGTAAGGCCTGCCGAAAGCCTTTCGCACTGCTTCATCATGAGATTCAGGGGAGATTTCGATATTAAAATTTTTTACGGATTCGGCGATCCTCTCCAGTTGATCCCTCGATGGGGGAACGAAGAATTCGAAGGCAATGTGGTGGCTGATCGGTTTTTTCTTCATCTCGCGGAGAAAGGTGAAAGCGTAGGGTTCCCCGGGCTGGAAGATGTCCCCGATGATCATGACAGGGGCATTGAGATGGTCTGAGATATTGAAAATGTCCCGGGCCAGGAGCACCGGGTCCCGGTAGGCTGGCCTGGTCCGGTTGGCCATCGACCGGAAAGTCCGGGACGACCCTCCGCAGGTTTTACAGTGGTAGGTGCAGCCCCGGCAGGTGAAGACCGCGGTAACCGGATAGGAATACCAGTCGACAAAAGGCTGGTATCCCACGGGGTCCATAAACCTAACGACCTTCTTCATCATATGGCGATAATCGATCGTGATTTCATTCAGGTCTTCGGGCACATAGGTGATGGGATTGGCCCGGATGCCGTTGTTCCCGTCCCGGTAGGTGAGGTTGGGGATGTCTTTGAATGCTTCTTTTCTCTTGAGCGCCTTCAATAACTGGAGCAGGGGTTTTTCAGTCGAGTCTCCCCTCATGACAAAATCGACGAAGGGATACCGGCGGAGGATCTCTTCATGGTAATAGGTGGCGGAGAGTCCGCCCAGGATGACGGGTATGCCGGGGTGGACCCTTTTGATGATCTCTGCCAGGGCCAGCGCCCCTTGGACATGGGCCATCCAGTGAAGGTCAAGGCCAAAGGCAAGGGGCCTGTTTTTACGGATGAGCCTCTCCACATCGAACTTCTTGTCCTTGAGCATTTTGAGGGCGACGTTGATGATCCTCACTTTGAGACCATGGCGTTCCAGATATTCCGAGAGGCTGGCAAAACCGATGGGATACATCTCAAAGACGGGGGTGGAAGGAACGACGTCGCTGATGGGGCCGTATATTCCCGGCCTCTTTCTAAAATCGTAATAGGTGGGCGGATGAAGAAGGATTAAGTCCGTTGTCGCCATGTTCATTTTTTCGGAGCTCCGCTTTTGGGACGGAGGGTTTCTTGTCTTGGATGAGCGGGTTTTTCCGGCTCGGGATATTTTGAGCGGAACCTTTCGACCCTCCTGCTCTGCATGGTACAATTCGCATTAGACACTTCATTATTTTTATACCCCATTCACCACCCAAAAACAAGGAATGATAGGGGGATCTGGAGATAGGGTTTTAGCTACTACGCCAGCTCTCTACTCTACCCCTTACCCTGGCTGACGACTGCTTTGGCTTTTTTATATCCCTTATCCACCATTTCCCTCATCTGATCCGGGTCGAAGCTGAGGGATGACTCCATCAACTCTTCATCAGGCCGGATGGTGGTGATTCCGACAATTCTCTTTCCTTCAAAGGGATTTTCGAGTCCCCTGAAGAGCTTCCTCATTTGCGGACCGGTCAGACCGAGTTCCTTCTTCGCATGAGCCTTGATCTGATTGAGATAACGGATGGCCTCGCTGTAAACCGTTGCGATTTTCAAATCGTTGTCGACAATCTCATCGGTCAGGAGCGCGAGCGTCCGCTTCAAGATCTCCATCGAACCGGTGAATTCTTTCCGGACCGGTTCCCGGTGCAATGCGTCCGGGGAGAGAATGACCGAGACGATGTGGGTTGCCCCTTCATCGATGGCTTTGCTGAGGGGGGCGATTTCCTTAACTCCTCCATCGACATACTGGTCCGTTCCAATTTTAACGGGAGGCATCATGACGGGAACGCAGGCCGAGGCAAGGATTTTCTTCAGCAGGGCGGGCTTGGAATCCCGGTGCTGGTTCCCGTATTCAATCTCCCCGGTCTGCATATTGACAACCGTGACGAAGATCTCGGTGGAGGATCGGATGAGTCTTTCGTAACGTCTCCGGTTGCCAAAGAATGTATGAATCAATCTCTCGAGAGGCTTGGAATCGTTGAGGGCGTCGGAGAAGAGGAAGGCCAGGAGATCGGGTCGGTCTTTCAGGATGTCCCGGTCTTCCACGTTCTCATAAAAATGAATCAGGTTGGCAACGTCCCGGGTTGCCACCAGGGGGGCGATCAGGGCGCCGGTGCTTGTTCCAACGACGAGATCGAAATGGAGTCCGAGTTCGACCATGAGATACTTGACCGCGCCCGCTGTGAAGGCGCCCTTCGCCCCTCCGCCGCTTAAGACCAGGGCCCGTTTACCTGCCATTTTTTCCTCCCTTGAGCTGAACGAGAGCCTTGTTCATTCCGGCAAGGATGGCTGAAACGACTTCTCTCTGGATTTCGGGGGTATGGAAGTTCATCTTTTCCCTTTGATGCTCCGGTTTCTGGATCTCGAACATGACATCCGTTTCAATCAGGTAGGCAAGATCTTTCAGAGGCTCTATTCCCTTTAGCTCCTCCGTCAGCTGGTTCAGGGTTACTGTTTTTTCAAAAGATGGAAGTTGTGCCCTGAGGATCTGTTGTCTCTGGGGAGAGTCTCTCAGTTGGCCCCTGACGGTGGCCGTGACCAGGGCGGTAACCTTTTCCGAAAATCCTGTCAGCGGTTCCGGCTTGATCTCCGGAGAATGAGAACAGGCGGTGAGGAATAGAAGGATGGATAAAAGAAAAACGCTCCCGTAGATAGGAGAAATGTGTTTTCTTGAAATCATTTCCGCCTCCCACTCATTAAAAATGAATGAATATCGATTCAAATTTACTGGATGGGGAGAGGGAAGTCAATGCGGGAACCTGGAAGTTGGAGATGGAAAAGCCTATTTCTCACTTTTCATGGGGTCCATGGACTCGGGACGGGTCTCTTATAACCCTTCTGGTAGGCCAACAGGTCGAGGTGGAGGGTGGCCAGGTCTTCTAATGCCGGATCGATGAATTCGATGTCTCTCGTATCCACCGTCTTGATATACTGGCGGCATTGATCGCAGGTGTCAATTCGATAGGTTTCCTCTCCCTCCGCACAAAAATAGTTGAGGAGTTGCTGTTCTTTATTTCCGCAGAAAGGACAGAAGATCCTTTCGGATCTCCACGGATGTCCGCAAAAAGAACAGAGGAGAAATCTTTTGCCTTCTGTCTCCTTGAGGAGGCTCAGATAAGGGAGGGAACCGCAGACCGGGCAGATCCCTTTCAGCCAGGTTTGCGAATCGATTTCGTTGAGGAGCTTTTCCGCCCCCGCTTCAATGGAAGGCCGGATGCTTTCCCGAATCAAAAAGGCGAATACCTTTTTGTCCAATCCGAATTTCTCAGCAATGCGATCGTTTTTTCCTTCCTCCGTAAATGCCTTCTTTAAATTGATTTTTTTATGATTAAGGAGCTCTTCGATCTTTTTGACCTGCTCCGCCATACGGGGGGTTGCTTCTTTTCCGATCCCGCAAAGAGAGTTAAAGAGAGCGGTCGATGCTTCGATGTCAAGAGGGAAGTCCTTCTTGTCGAGAAGAGGAAACCCCTCTTTCGCCAGGAGTTGCTTCCATTCCTTTTTGAGGGGAATGGGGTTAATCTTCAAAGATGGCTTGGACTTGTCCTGCTCTTCCCTGACTTTCTGATAAAAGCTTAGAATTTCTTTATAAGCAGGCCTCTTTTTTTTCAGTTGTTTAATTCTTTTTTTTAGATTTTCCAATGTTTCTCCTCATGATACATAGTAATTCTGAGAATGCTTCGTCGTTCCGAAAAAATGGATTGCTCGCAATGGCTCCCTGTCATTGCGAGCGAAGCGAAGCAATCCAATCTCTTTTTGAAAAAAACAGGCTTGTTTCGGGGTTTTTTGACCGAAACAAGCCTGTAAAACACCCCCCTTTTTTTACATTTTCCCCTCACCCTTTCCCTCTCCCCGCTGGGGAGAGGGAAAGGTATGAGTGGGCAGGGGTTTATCCGATCCACTGGAACTCTTTGAAAGGTTTGAGGATGTGTCTGAGAGCGGCCTTTCTTGTGATTCCGATCGTATTTCCTGCCACGGCAGATTTGTGATATTTCTTCGGATCGTCCGCAAGGAGAAAGATCACGCGGACATCATTCGCATCAGCAAGCAGGGCATCCTTAAACTGTTTTTTCGCCTCTGCAAGCCTCTTTTCTGCCATTTCAATCACGGCCTTCCGGTCGCCAAACTTCATCGCGCCGGTGGGGCAGGTCTTCACGCAGGCGGGAAGCAGCCCTTCTTTCACCCGGTCGAAACACATGGTGCATTTGGTCATGATGCCTGTTTGAGCATTGTATCTCGGAACATCGTAGGGGCAAGACTCTTTGATCTCCTTGAAATCGGCCGGTTTGATCTTCACCTTCGGATTGAAGATGACCGCCCCGGTTTTCTCGTCATGGATGACCGCCCCTTTCGCCTTTTCGTTTGCCACTACCTCACAGGGTGGAGAGACACAGTGGCGGCACTGATCCGGGAAGAAATACCACTGGGGCATCCCACCCATTTCGGATTCGCTGAATCTCACCAGCTTGAAGGTGGCAAAATTGAGATCGGCGGGGTTCTGATGGGTCCCCCGCTGAACGGTTTTTGTTGCGGGATTCTTGTTCCACTGCTTGCACGCGATCTGGCATCCCCGGCAAGCCGTGCACTTCGTCGTATCTATAAAAATGGACTTATCTGCCATCGAATTCACCCCCTTTAACCTTTCTTCTCGATTTTCTTAGTTGGTGCTGGTTGACGGGCTACTTTCCTGACATTTACCATGAACGCCTTGGATTCGGGGATCATCGTATTTGGGTCTCCGATCGTAGGCGTTAACAGGTTTACGCTCTCTCCACCATCTTTAGGATGGAGCCAGCCATAATGCCAGGGAAGCCCAACCTGATGGATGGTCTGGCCGGCAATATTGAAAGGTTTCCAACGGGAGGTCACGATGGCCACGGCTTCCACCTTGCCTCTGGGCGATTCCACGCGTACCCAGTCCCCGTTTTTGATCTCCCTGAGTTTGGCCAGTTCCAGGCTCATTTCACAGAACATTTGCGGTTCTGCTTCGATCAACCACGGGAGCCAGCGGGTGAGTACTCCGGTCTGCCAGTGTTCGGTGACCCGGTACGTTGTACAGACGAAGGGATACTTGGGATCACAGGTGGCAAACGTATCAAGCCCTCCTTCAAACACCTTGATGACCGGGTTGATCCTCTGGTTGGACATCAAATTCTTCTCAATCGGGCATTCGAGGGGTTCGTAGTGTTCCGGGAATGGCCCATCGTTCAACCCGGGTCCGAAGAGTGAAGCCACGCCATCAGGTTTCATGATAAACGGATAAGCTCCATTTGTTCCCATAGGTGGTACGGCATTGTCCGGCACATCCCCGATCCATTTCTTTTCCACGGCATCCCATTTGATCAGAGGGCGTTTCGGATTGCGGGGATTTCCATCCAGGTCGACGGAAGCCCGGTTGTAGATGATTCTTCGATTCAGCGGCCAGCACCATGACCACTCGGGATAAAGGCCCAACCCGGTCGGATCGGTCTTCTTTCGCCGTGCGGCCATGTTTCCGGCTTCGGTATAACTGCCGGAATAGAGCCAGTTGCCGCAGGAGGTGGTTCCATCATCTTTTAGACCGACAAAATTGACCATCAATTTGCCTGTCGTAAGATCGTAACCATTGATTTCTTTAGCGACCTTATGGATGTCGAAATGGCCGCTGGTTTCATAGTCCCACTTCAAGCTTAGAATCGGCTCCGGGAAGGCCCCCTTGTCCTTCTCGTAGAGAGCCCGTACTTTTTTAAACAGCTCAAACATGATATCGCCATCGGGCAGGGCCGCTCCAGGAGGGTTGGCGCATTTATACCGCCACTGCATCCAACGGCCGCTGTTGCTGATGCTTCCCTCTTTTTCCAGGAAAGCGGCGCAGGGCAGTTGGAAGACTTCAGTCTTGATCTTCTTCGGATCCATGCCGGGACCTTTCCAGAAGGACCCTGTCTCGCTGTCAAAGACATTCACATTGACCATCCAGTCCAGTTTTGTCAATGCCTGCCGAACTTTTCCGGCATGGGCGCTCGAACAGGCCGGGTTCATTCCCCATGCGAAGAATCCGGTGAAGGTTCCCTTGAACATCTCATCGAAGAGATTTAACCAGGAGGCGTCCTGGCCCGCATCGAGCTTGGGCATCCAACCGTATCCGAAGTCGTTCTCTTTGGTTGATTTCCCACCATACATTGTCTTTAAATAACTGACGAGGTATTTGGGACGATTTTTCCACCAGTTAACGCTCCTCGGGTCCTTGGAGGAAGGTGTGGTCTTGTTGTAATCCTCAAGGGTTGCCCACGGGGCTCGTGGCGTTGGCATGTATCCGGGGATGATATGGAAAAGCAATGCGGCATCGGTTGATCCCTGGACATTCGATTCGCCGCGAAGAGCATTGACGCCGCCCCCGGCAATTCCCATGTTCCCGAGAAGATCTTGGATAATAGCCATGGTTCGAATATTCTGAACCCCGACCGTATGCTGGGTCCATCCCATCGCATACAAGACCGTGCCGGCCTTGTCCGGCGTATACGTTGAACCATAGGCTTTATAGACCTTTTCCAGGTCTGTTGTGGGAGTTCCGGTGATTTCGGAAACTTTCTGAAGTGTATAACGGGAATAGTGTTTCTTCAGGAGCTGGAAGACACAGCGCGGATCCTGAAGGGTCATGTCCCTCCTGGGGATACCCTGCTCGTCTTTTTCCAACGCCCAGGTCGATTTATCATACGCTCTCTTGGTCGGATCGTAACCTGAGAACAGGCCGTCATCAAAACTGTACCTGGGATTGACGATGAAAGAGGCATTGGTATAGTTCTTGACATAGAACTCATCATAGATGTTGCTGTCGATGAGATATTTGATCATGCCGCCGAGAAAGGCAATATCGGTTCCGGAGCGAAGCCGGACAAAGATATCGGCCTTGGTCGAGGTCCGGGTAAATCGGGGATCGACATGGATGAAGATGGCTCCTTTGTCCTTGGCCGCCTGGATCCATTTGAAGGAGACGGGGTGATTTTCAGCGACATTGCCCCCCATGTTCAGGATGACATCGGAGTTCTTGAAATCGTTATAATGATTCGTCATTGCGCCGCGTCCGTACGACTCTGCCAGAGCCGCTACCGTAGCGCTGTGTCAGATACGGGCCTGATGTTCGACATAAATTAATCCTAAGGCCCTTAACATCTTCGAGTAAAGCCAGCATTCCTCGTTGTCCATGGCGGCGCTTCCCACGGAGGCGATGCCATTGGTCCGGTTCACCACCTGGCCGGCCGCATTTTTCTCCATGAAGCTGGCATCTCTGCTCTTTTTGATGTTGGCCGCAATCTTCTCCAGGGCCCACTCCCATTTCACCTCTTTCCATGCGTTGCTGTAGGGAGCTCGGTAAAGCACTTTCTGGAGACGGTTCGGGTTGACTGCGATCTGGTAACTGGAGGCTCCTTTCGCACAGAGGGAGCCCTCGCTGATGGGATGGTCGGGGTCTCCTTCGGCATTGATGACCTTTCCGGCGCTATCGGTATGAACGATAATGCCGCAGCCGACCGAACAGTAACAGCAGACCGTTGTAGTCTCTTTTGCTCCTTTGATCCGGAGCTCCTGGGCATAAGATTCCACAGGAGTCAGATCGAATCCCAGGCCGCCCATCACCGTGCCTGCGGCTGTAGCGCCCGAGACTTTTAAAAAAGTTCTACGCGTAATCTTCATAGATGTTTTTCACCATCCTTTCTTAAAATTTTTTAAAACGATAGAATCATCCATACCCCCTTTCTTTTCAATTTAAAATATTGTGGAAGTCAGGTCTAAAAAACCTTGTGAAATATAACACAGCGAAATATTTTGTCAAGAAAAAAGGAATAAAAGTTTTTTGAAAATGGAGTTATCTTGACTGGTTCGCTTTCTGGCGAAAACCGATTTCTTGCGTCCTGATCCTGTCCTTGAAGGCATGGTTCCTGTTTACCTCCTCAATGCCGAGTCCCGCATCGGTGTTTCCCGGCCAGCGCCTGCAGAGATAGAGACTTTCATAAATCCTTCCGATCCGGTATTCCCGGCAGATCCTTAGTGCTGCCGCATAATCCTCGCCATAGCTAACATTCAGAAAGCCGATGTTTCGCATGAGGCCTGTGTCAAATGCCCGCGGGGCGCCCAGGCCGTTGATCCGCAATGCATTGTTATGGCCATTCTCGTCCGTCCATTCGCGGTGATCGATGAGGCCCGGCGGAATCTCCTTGAGGTCGAAATCGACGAGGGTATATGAACCGATCACCATGCCGAATTTTTCCTGGCGGAGCATATCCACCATCTTCCGCAGGGTTTTGTTGCTGCTGTAAAGGTCGTCCGAATCCAACTGAACGGCATAACGGCCGCAGGCTTCATTGCCAAGGGCATCGTTCCAGCATCCGCCGATACCGAGGTCGGTCCTCCCCGGGACGATGTGCCTGATGGCGGGATATCGGCCGGCGAGAGATGAGAGGACGGCTGTGGTTCCGTCCGTCGAGTGGTTGTCCACGACGATGACGTTGAAAGGAAAGTCAGCGTCCTGCGACAGGGCGCTTGTCACGGCATCGGAAATCGTTTCTTTCCTGTTGCGGACAGGAATGACGATTGAAGCTTCGGCCGGAAAGGATTCGGTTGCCCGCGGGACCTCCTTGAAGCGGGAAGGAAGGTAGGCTCCGATCTTTTTCAGGTAATCCGTGAAAACAGCCTCACTCTCTTTCTGAATGGCGCGATTTCGGGGATCGACATAAGAGAATGTTTTGTTTTGTAGGGGCAATTCATGCCTGCGTGCTGAAACGCACTTCGGCGTGCAAGCATGAATTGCCCCTACGTGCCCGATCACCCCGTAGAGCGGCTCCTGAAGATGATGGATGGAATGATCTATGGAGAGCTTAAGGCGAAGATCGTAGAGACCGGCAGTTTTTACCTCCGGGGCCGGGCCGTATTTTCTCACGGTATCCCGGATGGCGGAGACGGAGAAGAGAATCATGGCGCCAAAGTCAAAATCGTCCCGGACGCTTCCTGGCTGGTAATCGTTGAGGGGATGAATGGCTTTTTGATTTTCATGTTCGTCGTAAAAATCCGAGTAGACCAATCCTGCCTGCGTGGAATTCCCCACTTCGATCCATCTTTCGAGGGCTTGAGGCCTGATCAAAACAGATGCAACCTCCGGAAAAAGAAGGAGGTAGTCGGTCCGGACCTCCTCGAGAATCAAATTGAGCGTTTCCCCGGAAGAAAGGGGAGGGGCCTGCAAGACATGAATCCCCGGGGTTTTTAAACGGAGAGGTTCCCCATGGATGACGATGACCCGGGCCACGAGGCCTGAACGGGTAAAAAAGAGCAGGGCCTTTTCAAAAAAGGGATCCGAAGTGAAGGGAAGGGCGACGGTGATAGACCTCATCCGGCTTGTACGAAGCGCTCCTCCTTAACTGTTTTTATAAAAATGTGCCAGAATACCCCCCAGCTCTGCTGCGGGGTACTTCATGATGCAGTATACGCCGTTTTGGACCTTTTGGGAAGGGTTGACTTAAGTCAAGGACAACCGGCCGGTAAGGTGCTACCTTCTGGCCATAAGCGTTGAATCCCTATCGTCGAAGGAGGAATAAGGCTATGGAATGCCCGGGTCAGGATACGAGGTTCTGGAAACAGGATGATGTCTTTGAGATCGAATGCCCCAAATGCAATTATCACGTGGAATTCTTTAAATACGATGTGAAGAGGAAATGCCGGTGCGGACACGAAATGGTCAACCCGAAGATCGATTTCGGATGCGCGCAATGGTGCTCCTACGGGGACAAGTGTTTGGAGTCTTTGCCGGAAGACGTCAGGGCGGTACAGAAAGATGAGCAGCATAAACGATTGAGGGAGAGAATCCTGCATGAAGTAAAAAAATATTTTGGCCAGGATGCGAATTCTTTAAACCACGCTTTAAGAGTCGCGAAGTATGCCGAGGAGATTCTGAAGATCGAAGGGGGACATCCTCTCGTTGTTCTTGGCGCATCTTACCTCCATGGCATCGGAGTGAAGGAGGCGAATGAAAAACATGAGACTCCTTCCCGGGAGGATGAGGAGAGGGAAGGAGCCGCCGCCGCAAGGGACATTCTAAAGAAGCTGAATATCCAGAGGGAAATCTACGATGAGATTGGTGATATCGTCGCGCGCCAGCACCATCCCAGGGAGGTGGAAACACTCCATTTCCAAATCTTCTACGAAGCGTACCGTTTGGCTGCGATAGAGGAAGGTGCTTCCCGGGAACCGGAAGGGGACGTGATCGGGAAAGCCATCCAGACCGCAACGGGTAAAAAAATGGCCCAGGAACTTTATCGCAGATCAGGCCGTCGTCTTGAGAGCGGTGAAGCAAGTGCCTATTTGCAAACGTGATCCGACGAGAGTCTATCTTAACATTGCAAAAAATTAAACTAAACGGACATGGGTGAACCGTTCGGAAAGGCTTCGAGGCGAACCTTCAGGCCAATGG